>JAFDFT010000202.1 GCA_019309685.1 Deltaproteobacteria bacterium | reverse complement strand
TAGGAGTCATTCATATTGGTCTGGTTTAATCCCTTTATCCATATAAGCATAAGGGCAAAAATACCGACCAATGCTACCAAGCCGGCGACAATGTTCAATATGGTAAATTTTGCAAATGAACATCGCTTAACGCCATTGGGTATTAATGCAGAATCCATAGATATTGTACTCCTTACTACCTGCATAAGATCTCAGTTTAAAATCATTTTATTATAATTATCATGTGTTAATTTAATTTCACCGTCTCTTCGTGCTGAAGGTAATTATCTCCGGCACGCCTTACCCATTCCCGGCTGGAAACATAATAAACCTTCGGATTTGTTCCAAGCCTTTCAAGAAGCCTGAAAGCATTCGGGTCTTTTTTTAATTCATATACTTTATGTTTTGGATTGCTCAGATCGCCAAATGTAATGGCGTTTGCCGGGCATGCCTGTGTACACGCGGTCTGATATTCGTCTTCCTCCAGTTCACGCCGTCCTTCTAAATATGCTTTGTTCATGGCTAGCTGATACCGATGGAAACAAAAACTGCATTTTTCAACAACCCCTCTCATTCTGGGAGAAACATTCGGGCTGAGATATTTTTCCATGCCTTTCGGCCACACCGGATCCCACCAGTTAAAATACCGCGCATGGTATGGGCACGCGGCCATACAGTATCGACAACCAAAACACCGGGTATATATCTGACTGACGATTCCCGTTTCATGGCTATAGTCCGTTGCAGTCGCCGGACACACAGAAACACAAGGAGAATGGCCGTGATCTCCTTTGCCGCCGCAATGCTGGCAAGGCCGTGGCAAGTAGCAAATATCCGCATCCGGAAATTTCTTGCCATTTGACAGCTTATATACACGCAACCATGTGATGCTAAGCAGCTTATCAGATTCATCTTCTTTAAACGGAACGTTATTTTCCGCCATACATGCAACCATACAAGCACCGCAGCCGGTACACATATCAAGATTTATGACCATCCCGTACTTCTTAGGTTTTTCGTGTTTACCCATCAGAACCTCTTACTATAGTTGATTATCGGAAAAACAATTTCAGACTTTGATCAACTGAGCGGCAATTCCCCATGCTGCATCATGACCGGAAGCAGGATCTTCAAATGTACCGATTAGCTCATTCACATTGGCACCCTTTCCGGAGATATATTTATCATATCCGGTATGTCCCAACCCCCTGGGCGCCGCAACTAAATTCTGGAAAATGCCTTCAAATAAATGAACCCTAACCTTTAGCTCCCCGTTCGGAGTCTTTAATATCACCTTACTCCCTTCAACCAATCCATATTTCTTTGCAGTATCAGGATTAATATCAACAAACATGTCTTTACCTTTGAGGACTGTATCCTCAACGGTCTTAATAACAAAAGGCGGATCACCAATAAAACCATTGGCAAGCCGCATAGAATCATAAGGTATAAGTGCGAGCGGATAGGATGGATCATCCCCTTTAATTCCAAGTATGCAGAAATGGGGCAAAGAAAAAAGCTCATTGTAAGAAAAATCACATTTTAACGTCGGTGTCTTAAAGGCATTTTTCCAGCCGGGCACTTTAAATGTCTCATCCACCCAAAAACCGTTTTCATTCAACGTCTCCCATTTATCGCCAAGGGTCTCTTGAAGGCACTGTTCATAATTTTCCCAGGAAAGAGCAGCCGCAATAGATCCGCCCATTTTTTTTTCTTTTGTAATAATGACGTCACCGGAATGCCGGGTGTTATACTGAGGCTCAATAATCGGCTTTGAAAGGCCAATAATCGGACGATTAAAACTTCTTGTACGTGGAACATCTTCATAGCGTTCAAGATACGCGTGGTTTGGAAGAATAAGATCAGCATTTAATGCCGTTTCATCCATATAAGATGAAAAGCTGACAATAAAAGGTATTTTTTCAAACGCTTTCCTGACATTGTGAGTATCCGGCAGTGTATAATAAGGATTGGCGCCATGTACAAAAAGAAGCTTTACCAGAGACTCGTTACTGGAATTAATGTTTTCGATAAACCTGTTTGGCAGATATCGCGTGTACGGATAATTTTCAGTACCTGCCCCATCTATACGATCTCTTTGCGCACCTGATTCTGCTACACTGTCTTTTTTAACATCAGGCCATTGGATATAGTTTTGCTTATCATTATCAACAGCCCAGACGCCGCCATCTGTGTTGATACTTCCTACAAGCGCGTTTAATGCGTGCACAGCCATAAATTCACTCGTGCTGCCCGGATTTTTTCCCTGCCCTTTACCGCAAATGGCTAAGGGTTTTTTTGCGCCGGCAAAGTCTTTTGCCAGTGCCCGGATAATTGTTTTATTTATACCCGTAACTTTTTCAACGCTTTCAGGGCTGTATTCATTTAATACAACACGCTTCCAGTTTTCAAAGTTATAACTATAATTAGTTATAAATTCCTTATTATATAATGAATCTTTAATGATAACATGTGCAAGCCCCAGGGCTAAAACAACTTCATTGCCCGGGTTAATGGGAATCCAATGATCAGCTTTTGCGGCTGTATTTGAAAGACGGGAGTCAATTTGCACAACTTTTCCGCCGGATTTTTTCCATGAGCCGTTGGCACTGAACATCCGAACCGGAGATCCCCAGCCTTCAAGAATCCCGCTGCTGAAACTCAATAAAAAGTCTGTGTTTTCAACATCAAACCCGGCTGATGCTTCTACGCCATGCATAAGTTTTAAAACCAGCTCATATGAATCATCAATGGACGGCATGCGGGTAAAGTTAACCGACCCGTATGCGTCTAAAAACCGCTTAAAAAGCTCGGGCACTGTCCCCTGGTCCGATCCGGAAATACAGGAAAGCGTATGCGATTCACCATCGGATCTTAATTCATCCAGTTTTTCAGCAACCATAGAAATTGCTTCATCCCATGAAATCTGTTCCCAGTTCTTCTCTCCGCGTTTTCCCACTCTCTTCATAGGGCCTTTTACACGGCTCTGGCCGTATAGAAGCTGCAGACCTGATAATCCCATGACGCACAATCCGCCATCATTGACGGGGTGGCCTTCTGTTCCTTCAATTTTCACCGGCCGATCATCAATCAAGCGGACGGATATGCCGCACCCCCCCGGACAAAGTGTGCAGGTTGAATTTGCATAACTGACTTCACCATTTTCCGGAACCGGCGTCCATGGCCACATCTGGGTCCATATGGACATATCATCCATTAATTTCCAAGGTAAGGGTGACAGCGTTGTCCCAGCGGCACCGCCAATAATAAATGATAAGAAACTTCTGCGATCAATCTTCATAGATTTTACCCCATTATTAAAAAACAGCTAAAAATCCGCTCATCCAAATCTATATGTTGAAAAATATTTATTTATTCAAATTACTTATGACACACAAAGCATGCCTCTGTTTTTTGAGGTTTTCCAGCATCCGGAAATACCATTGCCAACAGATCAAAAAACAGTTGAGGAGACCGCTTGCTTGCGCTGGCTTTGGCGCTCGCTGCTTCTTTATGACACGCCGCGCAATCATTCATTTTCATCCGGTCCCATTCATTTTTCTTTATACCGGAAATATTCTTACCCCAGATATCTCTGCTGTATCCTGAAATGCGATTTTCTTCATACATTTTAAGACTTGTTGACTTACCAATGGGCCCGTGACAGGTTTTACAGCCCATTTCAGCCATTTTGACATGCGCGGCATGCGAAAAAAATACACAGTCAGGCTGTTTCGAATAGATCAGCCATGGAATTTCCTTATCTTTGGCAATATACTCTTCTACCAATATCGCTTCATCCGTACTCTCACCAAGAACCTCTTCGTGGCAGCCTGCACACTGTTCATTCTTTGGAACACCTGCAAAACTTCCGTCTTCACGAAAAAAATGGCAGCTTATGCAGCCCTCATCAACCTCTTGATTGTGAAGCTCATGATTAAAATCAATTGGTTGTTTTTTCTGAGAGTAAAGAAGTTTAGGAAAGATGACCCATCCAATAATCAAACTAATCACCAGCCCTACAATAAACAACAGGAGAATGGGACCGCTGGATCCATTCCCCTGTTCATTTTCTCCGGGCTGACGAGGCTGTTTCTTTTCTGCACTATTTTCTGATACTTTATCTTCTGATTGACTCATATAAACCCCATCACGCTTAATTAGATGATTTAAAAGTACCGCACTATAAATACCCGCAAAGAATAATATCGCTGAAAATTCGTTTAATAATTATTATTGGCCTTGCGTAAAAAAACAAATAACTTGAGCACTCTAAAACCCTTGTACAGGGCTGGCATAATCAGTGCCTGTGTACATTGCGATCTATTTTTTGTCAAGGAAAAATCATTAACTCATAGCGCCATAGCTGTGTAATCCGGGCAAGAGATTTACACCAAAATAGGTAAAAAGAACTGCCAAAAATCCAATGATCGAAAGAAAGGCAATCCGCCTGCCCTGCCATCCCCGCATGAATCTTGTGTGCAGTAAAATAGCATAAACAAGCCAGGTAATCAGAGACCATGTTTCCTTTGGATCCCAGCCCCAGTATCTTCCCCACGCAGAGTTCGCCCATACGGCACCTGTGATAATACCAATGGTAAGAAAAAGATAGCCAAACATTACCATCTGATACGTCAATTCATCTAACACGTTTAATTCAGGGAGATAAGAAACAAGGGAATTTTTATCTTTTGATCCGCCATGTTTCAAGAGATACATGATGCTTATACAAAATGAAATTGCAAAGGCTCCGTATCCGATAAAACAGGTAATCACATGTGCAATAAGCCAGTTGCTTTTCAAGGCCGGGATCAACGGCTGTATGCGATCGTTTATACCTGGTAATGAGGCATAAGCCATTACCAGAAAAGCAATCGAAACAGCAAAAGCACCAAGGACACGCGTATTGTATTTTTGTTCAATAACGATATAAATAATTGCAATAACGAATGAAAAGAAGACAAGAGATTCGTACTGATTTGATAAAGGCGCGTGCCCGATCCCGAGACGGTACGATTCCAGCCATCTCAGGACAAAGCCCGCCGCATTGCCCGCTGCTGAAAAAACAGTAACCCAGGTAGCAGCCTTGCCTAAAGATGATTTTTTAAATACCCACGACGCAATATAAAGAAAAGCGGCCAGACCGTAAACAAACGTTGTGATTGATAAAATACTAGAACTGGTCATATACTTTTTTTCCTTTTTTGCTTAAAATGTTCTTAGATAATAATACGCTCGAAAGCGCTGTATAATCAAATAGAATTGATCTGTTTTTTATAATTTCAATAACTTTTCTGATAATCTGTTGAGTTTATTCTGCATCCCAACGTTATTTCTATTTGAAGTTCCTGCCACCATCACGACGCACCCTTTTTCTTTTTTTCTGACGTCAATACATAGACGCTGATGTGACATAAAAAAGGTAATCGCAATTCCTATAATTAACACAATGAATGCTGTATAAACAACTGGAACGCCGGGGTCCTTTGTAA
>JAFDFT010000201.1 GCA_019309685.1 Deltaproteobacteria bacterium | reverse complement strand
AAGACCAAGAGGTTGAATCCGAAAAAAAGTAAGGAGAAAAAAATGAGTGATCTCCTATCAGAAGAAGAAAAAAAGAAAGCAATCTTTGACAGCATGTCTCCTAAACGGCAAAAACATATTCTGAAAAAAGGGTATGAGAAATGGGATCCTTTTGAAGAGCCAAAAGATCCAATTGATATCAGAAAAGATAAAACCAAACGGACATCTCAAATGCTTGTAAGAGAGTTTCTTCAGACCCGAACAGAGGCTGAATACAGTAACTCGTATGGAAGGGGTGTGCTGGATATTTGCATCGGACTTGTTAACGATGATGATATGTATAGGGGTATGTTTGAGTTTTCATGCTGGTATCAAGATCTTTTACGAAAGGAAGGACATAAACCCGAATAACACCTGTGAAGAAGATAGATTCCCCAAAAAAATTAATAATAATCCATCAGGAGGCCGCCAGAGGCCGAATTCTTGGTTTTTAAAAAAACACAACATTTGGTATGCGGAAAGAAACAATTACGCAATATAAGCCAAATGACGGGTTCGTGAAAAAATCAAGACAACTAACCGTAATATATTAATATGCTAATATAAATCGCTAAACCTCATCTAAAAACCATCCATGATCCTAAAAAATCGCCGTAAAATGATAAGAAATAGTTTGTGTGGCGCTTGTTCAAATCTTGTAGTATAATTATCTAAATCTGTTTTTTTGAAAAACTAATATAATGTTCTTCAATTTATATATTGGTTTTAAGGTCATTGAGAGCGAAGCTCTTTCGCTATTTTCTGGATAAGCTCCGCTTCCAAGTAATTTCAGACTAGCTTAAAAACCAGGGATCTGTGGAGCCAGTTCTGAACGGAATATTCTGTGATAGAGTAAGTGTTTCAAAAGAGTATTGCTTTGTCTATTCGTTTTTCACTAGGACAGGGAAAAACACACTATTATTAAAGAACGAAATACTAGTCAGCTGCTTTGTTAAGAATTAATAATTACCTCTCAAATGAAAGTAGTTTTCCAAACTCTAATTTGTAATTGTATATAATATTTATCGGCGTTTGTTTTTTATGTTTGAATAAATCAATAGCAAGATTACATAAAAAAGGAGGTGTATATGCCGGCAAAAATTTTGATCAAAAGACAGTTTAAAGAAGGAACGATAAAAGAAGTATCGGCTCTTTTAAACGAGTTTCGATCCGGTGCGATGAATCAGCCGGGATATATTTCCGGTGAAACGCTTGTAAAAGAGGATGATCCGCACACACTATTAGTTATTGGTACGTGGCGTAAAATGCAAAATTGGAAAACCTGGAAGGATAATCCCAAAAGAAAAGCATTTGAAGATATGCTTGAAATATATCAGGAAGGGACTACGGAATACGAGGAATATCATCTGGGGATACTCCACGATGAATAGGCCTTTATGTAACGCTGTACAGTAATATAACTTTAAGGTTTATAAGTTTACCATAAAGCTCCACAGCACGCCTGCGGCAATAGCTGAACCAATAACTCCTGATGCGTTACACGCCATGGCATGCATTAATAGATAATTTGTAGGATCTTCCTTTTGTCCAACCAGATGAACTTCCCTGGCAGATCCCGGAACAGCGGAAACACCGGCTGCGCCAAGAAGCGGATTGATTTTTTCTTTTGAAAACAGATTCATGATCTTTCCGAATATCACTCCGGACGCTGTTGCTATACTGAAAGCACAAGCGCCAAGGAGAAATATTTTAATTGAATTAGGTGTAAGAAAAACATCCGCCTGGGTACTGGCGCCAACCGTAAATCCCAGGAATATAGTAGCGGTATCTATAATGGCGGAGCTCGCTGTATTTGCCAGGCGATTTACAACGCCGCTTTCTTTAAGAATATTTCCGAGAAAGAGCGGGCCGAGAAGCGGAAGAGCGGTAGGGGCAAGAAAACAACACAGCAATACACCGATAACCGGAAAAATCATTCTTTCTTTTTTTGATACTTCGCGAGGCTCAGACATTCTAATCAAACGTTCTTTGCGTGTGGTCAAAAGTCTCATGATAGGCGGCTGTATCACCGGTATCAGGGCCATGTATGAATAGGCTGCAATGGCAATGGGCCCTATCAAATGCGGAGCAAGTTTGGCTGTAAGAAAGATAGAGGTTGGTCCGTCAGCCCCGCCGATGATGGCAATAGATCCCGCCTCTTTAGGAAGAAAACCCAGGTAAAGAGCCCCAAGAAGAGTTGTAAAGATTCCCATCTGGGCGGCTGCACCAAGAAGCATCAGCTTCGGCCGCGCCAGGAGGGAAGAAAAGTCCGTCATGGCCCCAAGGCCTAAAAAGACAATGGAGGGATAGACACCGGTTCTAACTCCGAAGTAGAGATAATGAAAAACGCTGTTTTCTTCATAAATACCCAGACCAAAGCCCTTAAAAAATGGTACGTTTCCTACGAGTATTCCAAATCCAATGGGCAGCAGCAGAAGGGGTTCATATTTCTTTGCAATAGCAAGGTAAATAAAAACACACCCTATAATAATCATGATAATATATTTATAACTCGCCAGATAATATCCGGTATTTGTACCAAATTTGAGAAATAGCTGTAAAACTTCTTCCATCTTTTTATCCTTTATCCTTTTCTTTTGATAACTGGAAATTCCACGTGAAAGACCCAGCCCCTTCGGGAATAATTAGTTTTTCATTTCGAAACTTGGTGATTGTCAGGTGGGGATGCGGTAAATCATTTTGCTGGGCCAGATTGTAAAGATCAACCAGCTGGAAGGATTTGTCAAGCTGATCAATCAGCGGAACATAAGATTGAGCGGTTTTTTTAATATCATCCAGCAAACACTCACCTTTTGTCAAATCCATCTGGTTCTTATTCAGAATACGGTTTTTAAAATTTTTTATTCTCTGCAGATAAATATCCCTGTCTTCCCAAAATATGAGCAGTCTGTGAATCTGGGATATAGCAAAAGACAGAACAACTAGGCCCATAAAGACGATACTCACACCGACAATGGCCATGGCTAAGCCGTTGTAATGTGATATGGCTTCAAATCCTTGCAATGAAAACCTCCTTAATTAAGAGTCTCTTAATGTTTTTATAAAGACATACGAAATACTGAAAAAGATTATTTATACAGCGGTTAAATTTTATAGAAACAACGATTTAATTGAATAAGATAAAAGAAGTCAATAAAAATAAATCAAAGCTTTACACAATAAAGATAGAAAAAGATATCAAGATAGGAAGCGTGAAAGAGTCTAAGATTATTACTGGTTGGGCCCGGAGACTGTCACGTTGAATCTTTTAATTATATCAGTTATTTATATGTTGTTCGCCATTGGTGCTCAGTTTTTATATTACATCCGGCGCAAGTTTATTCCCTGTCCGTTTGGGCCAGATAATTTTCCCATTCCATTGGAAGCAGCTGTTTTTTTAAAGTATTGCAATCCCGGCAGGCAGTGACCACATTTCCTTTAGTGCTTTTACCGCCACGGGATATAGGTACAACATGATCCATGGTAAGGTCTTTGGGCGGTATTTGTTTCTCGCAGTAATGGCAGACCCCCTTTGCCAGGCGCCTTTTCCACCACTGGCTCTCCCTTAGTTCCCGGGCTTTTCGCTTTTCTCTTTTGATCTCTTCTTCTGTCAGATCATACGCGAATGGTTTTATAGGTTTCATATCATGCTCCAGACATTATACGTGGACAGCCAATCCCAGTCCATTGAGCCAGTTATATATTTCCTGTACCAACATATCATAAAACTTTTCAGAACCGCCAAGACCCCGCCTTCCAAAAAAATAGTTAATTTCTAAAAAAAGAGGGCCTGTTTCAAGGATTCCAGAAGCATCAAAGGGAAAAAGAATATCAAAGCCGGCCAGATTAATCTCTGTATTTTGACAAAAATCGAAAACTGCCTTATTAGCAGCTTCTTGAAGTTCAGGGTATGAATCATGGTCTATCTCAGCCCCCTTTGAAAGATTTGATAGAAACTCGTTATCATTATCAAGAATTCGCCAAAAAGAAATGAAGCGTTGTCCGATGACATTAACTCTTAAACTTTTTCCTTTTGAAGAAATGTTTTCCTGGATAAGAAAGCCTGATTGACCGCTTTTTTCAAATTCTTCCGCTTTAATTATATGATGATTTAATTCCTGTAAAGAGGATACGTGATATACCATATCTCCTTCCCCGCCCCAATTAAATTTAAAAACAATAGGAAAAGGAAATTCAGGCGCAACGAGCGATTGGCCATATTTTGCTTTTAAAGCGCTTACCGTAAGGAAGGTTTCTGTTTTTGGATGAGATGTGTTTGTTTTCTGAAATAACTTAATTTGATTAATTTTTCCGGGATATTGAAATTTCGCATCAAAATTTGGAAAAACGTATGAACAGTTATTTTTAGCCATGGTGTAAAGGAGTTCGGAGCAGCCCTTGGAAAGTACCACCGCGTCCGCCTCCTCAATAGCGGCAAGATCGTTAATATCCGGATTTCTACCCGCACAGATAATATTTTTATCGGCCACAAAACAGGGGTGGTAGGATAGAATCATAACAAAGTATTAATTAGTTTCCAGTCCACAAATGACCCTTTTTCGCAATCTCTGCGTCAATCTTCTGAATTGCTTGTGCGACGTACAACTGAGTACGCCTCCGCGCAATTCCTCGATTTCCTTGACCTTACAAAAAATTGCTCATTTATGGACTGGAAATACTTTTTGGCACCCATTTTTGAAATTGAATTAATGAACTGGCACTAATTAGAATAAACAATTTTTTTAGAAAAACCTATAAATAATTACCAGATTGTTTTGGCTGGAGTCAAATATGAACTTCAAAATTGGAAGATAAGGCTATCCCGTGTTCCCGAATGACCGAAAACACGGGATAATACTAAATCATGAGGGAAACTTTGATAGAGCATCCATTAACTGATCTACAACTTGAGAAAATTCTTTTCCTCCCTCAAGGGAATTAATTTTTTCCCATTGAGCGGCCACTTCCTCAGGAGTGGGGACATCGGTTCCATTACCAACGACAGCACCCTCACCGGTAACCACAGCAGCTCTGTTGTAATATCCGAGCGCGCAATTATAGATATATCCGGAATCCTTACAGCTCTCAGAACAGAGGTTAAGCACCATCGGTGCTACAAATTCAGGTTTTAATTTTTCAAGCATATCCGGGGGCATGACATCTTCGGTTAAACGTGAGGCCGCAACAGGCGCGACGGTGTTGACCTTAATATCGTACTTTGCTCCTTCAAGCTTTAATGTATTCATGAGTCCGACAAGCCCCATTTTTGCTGCAGAGTAATTCGTTTGT
>JAFDFT010000200.1 GCA_019309685.1 Deltaproteobacteria bacterium | reverse complement strand
TCCATTGATTATGAAACCGGTTACATTTTCTTGGGAAAAATATACCAAAATAATAATTTAAACAGGATGATACAAAATGATATCGTTTTCTTTATTTGAGCCCTTTCGATATACAACGTTCTTTTTTTCACGATACAGGAGGCTATCTATATGACACTTATGACCGCAGAGAAATACTTGGAAAGTATGAAGAAGACTAAAAAACAAGTCTATTTCATGGGAGAAAAAATTGATATAACTGAACACCCGATAGCAAGACCCGCGTTGAACTCGGTCGCAATTACCTACGATCTTTGTTTCAATCCTGAATATGAAAATCTGTTCACAGCAACTCTTGAATCAGGTGAGAAAGTCAACCGGTGCCTTACTTTCTGGAAAAGCATTGACGACCTGCTGAAAAAATACAAAATGATTCAGATCACTGCCCGGATGACCGGAAGGGGGAACGCACGAACTGTCGGAGCCGACGCCATCAACGCTATCGGCAGTGTCAGTTATGAAATGGATGAAGAATTAGGAACGGAATATCATCAGCGGTTTTTAAAATATCTGAAATATATTCAGGATAATGATTTTACCATTAGCGGCTCGATCACAGATGCAAAGGGAGATCGCAGTCGAAGGCCGGTCCAGCAGACCGATCCGGACATGTATGTTCGGATTGTCGAGAAAAAAAGTGACGGGATTGTAGTTCGGGGGGCAAAACTTCATCAATCCGTAGCCATTAATGCTCATGAACATATCTTTGCCCCTTGTACAACCATGAGAGAAGACGAGGGAGATTACGCAGTTGCATTTGCAGTACCCGCTGATGCTACAGGTCTTTTTCATGTATACGGCCGGCAGCCTTCGGACACACGGCGTATGGAAGACGACAATTCTGATTCCGGCAATCTTAATCATGGTGGAAATGAAAGTTTGCTGGTATTGGATGATGTATTTGTTCCATGGGAAAGGGTATTTATGTGCGGTGAGTGGAAATGGACATTTCCCATGATTCATCGATTTGCGGGGTACCATAGAAATTGTTACGGGGCAGGGAAAAGTGCTATTGCAGACGTTGTCATAGGGGCCGCGGCTTTAATGGCCGATTATAACGGATTGTCGAAAAAATCAGCTATCCGGGACAAATTGACGGAAATGGTTCACATGGCCAGGACAATTTATGCCTGCGGGCTAACCAGCTGTGTCGAAGGATACTGCACTCCATCGGGGATTTACAATGTAAACCTGATGTACACAAATGTTACAAAACTTCATGTCGGCCGAATGACATACGAAATTGCGCGGCTGGCGGAAGATATAGCTGGCGGCTCACTGTCAACCCTGCCTTCATGCAGGGACTTAAAAGACCCGATAGTGGGTAAATACGTGGAAAAATATTTGAAAGGAGTAGACGGTGTTTCAACGGAAAATCGAATGAAGCTGATGCGTCTCATCGAACATTTTTGCTATGGGCAGGGCTCTGTCTATTTTCTAAGCGAAGCGCTGCATGGCGCAGGTTCTCCCCAGGGCCAAAAACTTCTGATCGAACGTGAAAGCGATCTCGACACCAAGAAGGAATGGGCCAAAGCCCTGGCCGGTATTAGCGGATAGCGTACCATGAAAAAAACCACTATTCAGGACATCGCTAAAGCAGCCGGTGTTTCAAAGGCAACTGTATCACGTGCGATTCACTCTCCACAACTGGTAAAACGGAATACATTGAACCGTATCCAGCTTATCATGGAAAGCAGGGATTACGTTTATGACGCGGTTGCGGGTGACCTTGCCAGGAAAAAATCTTCCATTATCGGTCTGATCATTCCAACCATAAAAAACTCTATTTTCAGCAGTACAGTATACGGGATTCAGCAAAAGGCAGAAGAGTACGGCTATACAACTCTCATTGGGAACTCGAATTACGATAATGAAACGGAAATTCGGCTCATGAAGCTTTTTCAGCAACGCAGGGTAGCCGGTCTCATTGTGACCGGCTTATCCGCTGGATCGCTGAAAAGAATCGAGTCACTGGTTCAGCAGGAAGTTCCTTCCGTTGTAACATGGGAACTGCCGGATACGGATACCGTCAGTTTTGCCGGATTCGATAATTTTAAAGCGGCATATTCCATGACCGATTATTTAATCAGGCTTAAGCATTTGAGGATTGGACTGATTATCGGTCCATATACCAAGATTGACCGAGCCCGCAAGCGCTTTGAAGGATACCTCGCTGCCTTGAAGAATCACGGCATTGTCTACGATCCTGATTTGATCGTTGAATGCAATTATACCATGATAGACGGGAAAGAAGGAATGCATCGGCTTTTATCATTAACAGAAAGCCCTACAGCTGTTTTTGCCGTAAGCGATGTGCTGGCTATGGGTGCTTTATCAGCAATAAAGGAAAAAGGGTTGAACGTACCAAAAGACATTTCACTGGCAGGGTTTGATGATATTGAATTTGCCGCCTTCCTTGACCCGCCCCTCACCACGGTCAAAATTCCTGCTTATGAAATGGGTCAGTTAGCGGTAAAGGCTCTCTTTGACCTGATAAATTCCGGATCAAAATCGATAAAACAGTATCGCCTTAATACCGACCTTATTATTCGCGAGTCCTGCGGCGAACCGGAAGGTAACAAGGGAAAAAGTATTCAGAGAAATGAATAAAGATAAATGAAACAGTATGAAAGAAAATAATGGAGCAGCATTGTGAAAGTTTTAGTAACCGGTGCCAACGGTTTTATTGCATCATATCTCATCCCGCGTCTGCTTGAGATTGGTGCGGAGGTAGTGGCGTTTGATATTGCCCGTAACCCCGCGGCCCTGAGTTGTGTCCGCAAACATATAGCTTACGTTCAAGGCGATCTGGCATCTTCAACTGATCTGTATCGGACCATGGCAACCCACAAACCGACTGATGTCTTTCATCTCGGTTCAATCCTGGCCGGACCCTGTGACGAAAACCCCATCCATGGATTTGATGTGAATTTCGGGTCCACCATGACATTGTTGGATGCAGCTCTATCCATATCCGTAAAAAAATTCGTGATGATAAGCTCCATTGCCGTGTTCAGTAAGGATGCCCCGGAGCCTGTGGCTGACGATGCCGTCAAAATTCCGGCAAATGTCTATGGTCAGACTAAATTGGCCTCTGAACACATGCTTCGCTGGTATGCGGACAAACACGGCCTCGACACTCGCGCACTGCGTTTTGCCTGGGTTTTTGGGCCCGGCCGAACCACCGGTATTACTGCGGTGTATTCATCGCTACTTCTTGACGCGATCGCTTCAGGTAAATCTCTTGAGATTTCAAATCCGGATGAAACCGGTGATTGGCTTTATGTTAAAGACGCTGTCAAAGCAATCCTGGCAGTATGGCAAAACGATGATCCAGGGCAAAGGATCTATAATGTGGCGGGAGGTGAACACTCTATCCGGAAGGTGATAGAAATTGCAAGAACCATTAAACCGGATTTAGAGGTAACCTATACTGATGAAACCGCGACCGCCTCCCCATATCCTTCGGCATATGATGACCGTGTTTTCCGCTCTGAAGTTGGCTTCAAGCCGGACTATAACATTGAATCCGCTGTAAGAGATCACATCGAATTTGTGATGAAACAAAAAATATCTAACGGAGGTCAATAGGAGATGAAAGACGTGCTTCTTGACTATGGAGACAAGCACTTGACTGTACAGCTCCCCGATTCAGCCACTATAGTTCGTTACGGGGACACGTACACGGATCCGCCAGCGGTTGATCCTGTAGCGGCTGTCAAAAAAGCGCTGGAGAGCCCGCTGGGATTTGCTCCACTGAAAGAGTTGTCCGGCCCAGGAAAAAAAATTGTAATAAGTTTTCCGGATCGGGTGAAAGGCGGCGCTCATCCAAAATCTCATCGCAGGGTTGCAATTCCCTTGATTGTTGAGGAACTGATCAAAGGAGGCGCCAGCCTGGAGAACATAACGCTTTTGTGTGCTGTTGGTTTGCATAGAAAAAATACACTGGAAGAATGGTACTGGTATCTTGGAAAAGAGATTGTCGATCAATTCTGGCCAGATCGCCTGGTAAACCATGACGCTGAAGCCGCTGATTTTTGCGATTTCGGCATGGATGAAACCGGTAACCGGGTACAATGCAATAGGCTGATCGCGGAATCCGATCTGCCAATTGTAGTGGGGCATTGTTGCGGCAATCCATATGGAGGGTTCAGCGGCGGGTATAAAATGATCGTTACCGGGTTGTCCGGATGGCGTTCAATCGCCTCCCATCATTGCCCGGGCACAATGCACCGGGACGACTGGCTGGGTGCGTCAACTTCATCGTATATGCGTCAGCAGTTCAGGGCCATCGGGGAAGCAATGGAAAATGGCATCGGAAAAAATTTTTTTGCGGTTGATGCTGTGATCGGACAAAAATCAGAAATTCTGGATGTACAGGCCGGTCAGTTGGATCTGGTTGAAAAAGCAACCTGGCCCCTGGCGGAAAAACGTACCAACATCCATCTTGATATAAAAGAGCCCGCCGATATCCTGATAATGGGATTGCCCCGTAATTTCCACTATGGCCCGGGAATGGGAACCAATCCAATTTTAATGAGCCTTGGTATCGGAGGACAGTTGTCGCGAGCCTGGAACGCGTTTCGTGAAGGCGGCGTCATCATCGCGGCTTCCGTATGTGATGGCTGGTTTAACCAGAACTGGTTCCCGTCCTATGAACACACCTTTGAAGCGCTTCAAACCTATTGCACTCCTGCCGAATTTCTTGAATCAAAAGAGGCGGCCGAAATCAGTAACGATACCGAATACCGCTTCAAATACTCTAATTGTTACACCTATCATCCCTTTCATGCCATGTCGATGATCAGCGGCGGGTCTGTTCCGGCCCTCAAAACAGCAGCCGTCTTTATTGCCGGCGCTAAGTCGCCGCAGTATGCCAGGGGAATGGGGTTTATTCCGACCAAAAATTTTGATGAGGCGTATTCAAGAGCTTTAAAGATTGTTGGGAAGAATCCCCGTATTCTTTGTACGCCGGAAGCTTTTTCCGGAGGAGTCGGTGTGCATCTTCATTTAAATCAATAATATGATGAGTATTTTTAAATTTGAGCGCCAGCTGAATCGTCTTCAGGAGAGACAAATGAAAAAACCAATGACTTCACGAGAAAGAGTCTATGCCACCCTGCGGCACGAAGAAGCCGACTGTGTGCCGATCGACTTCGGCGGAAATTATAATACCAAGGTAAATGTAATCGCCTATAACCGTTTGAAAAAAACGCTTGGAATAAGCAGCAGGACCCACAGCCGCAATATCACCCCGATGGTTGCCAGTTCGGATCTGGATG
>JAFDFT010000199.1 GCA_019309685.1 Deltaproteobacteria bacterium | reverse complement strand
CTTTTGATAGGACGCGTACCATGGGGGCAATACCGTTTTTCTCATAGTATTCCTGAAGTACCTGAATTACTTTGTGATGCTCGTCTGACAATTCGTCAATACCTTCTGTTGACTTAACATATTGCTGCCATTCTGAACATTTTCCTTCTTCATAGGAACCGATGAAGCCGTCCTCATCAACCTCGAATGTCTTTCCTTGGAATTCAACTGACGCCATTTATTATCCTCCTTTATAATGTAATTATTTTTGCGGCTTGCAGCCTATTATTCTTTATTTTTAAGAATTTACCTTTTTACATAAACGATTTATTAATGTCAATATAAAAAAAATAAAAAACGGGTTACATGTTAATTTATAGAAATCAGGGATTAATATTCCCTGGGTGTTTGATTTATCTCAGCCAGCGTAAAAACAGGACCGTCTTTACATACGAGTTCCTTGCCGATATTACATCGGCCGCACATACCAATGCCGCATTTCATCCGATTCTCAAGCGACAGGATAATCTGGTCATTGGAATATCCAAGTTTTTCCAAAACAGGGAGCGTGAATTTAATCATGATGGGCGGCCCGCAGGCAATGGCAAAGGTTTTTTCATCTCCCTTAGGCCCTACTTTTTCAGCAATATTAGGCCCCATTCCAACGTGATAGTCCCAGTCCGGTGCTTCACGGTCAATGGTTAAGTGCATGTTAATATCGTCCCGTTTTCCCCATTCGATCAGTTCATCTTTGTAAAGAAGCATACCCGGGGTTCTTGCACCGTAAACAACATCAATGGTCCCAAATTTGTCACGGTTCGCAGGATCAAGCATATAGACAATAGATGAACGAAGAGTTGTAAACGCGAATCCACCGCCAATAATGAAAATGTTTTTGCCTTCTAAGATATCCCATGGATACCAGTTCCCAAGGGGCCCACGGATTCCCATGATATCGCCAACCTTCATATTATGTAGATGAGATGTTACCACACCTGCTTTAAAAACAGTGAACATCACAAAGCCTTTTTCAACTGGTGAGGACGCGATGCCAATGGGAATCTCACCTTTTCCAGGAATGGAAAGTTCCGCGAATTGGCCGGCTTTGTATGCGAATTTTTCTTCATCCCCTTCGTTAAGAAAGACGAATTTAAATGTTTTAAGACTTTTATCTTCAGTTGCGATTTGAATGTCATCAATTCGAACTGGATATGGCACATATGGGTTTATCATGATTTTTCCTCTCTTCTTTATCTTAACTTGATGCCGCGTAATTGTTCATCTTATCGCAAACTGTTCGTATATCGATATTCACCGGGCAAAGACGAACACATCGGCCGCATCCGACACACATGATCCCTTTTTCATATTTATCTGTAAAGTATTTCAGTTTATGCATAAAACGCTGCCTTACCCTGTGGATTTGTGTTTCTCTTGGATTGTGTCCAGTTGTGTGAAGGGTAAAGAGCGGAAACATGCAGCTATCCCAGTTCCGCATGCGGATCCCTTTTTTCCCGTGGGTTTCGTCCTGAATATCAAAACACCAGCAGGTGGGGCAAACGTACGTGCATGTCCCACAATTTAGGCAGGAAAAAGCGGTATCTTCCCAAAATGGGGCTTCATATAGATCAAGGATTGCCTTATCTTTTAAATTTTCAGTAGCTACTTTTGATGTTATTTTCGCTTCAGCTTCGCCTTTTTTCGATTCAATCAATGATGCGTCATCCGAGGTATCTTCCCATCCGGCTGTTTTTAAGAGCTTTTCGCCTTTTTCCGTGATACCTTTGGCCAGATAGTGATCACCCACATCAATCATCAGTACATCAAGGCCTTCTTCGTTATACGGTCCGCATCCTGTTGATGTACAAAAACAGGTACTTGCAGGGTCATCACACGCCATTCCAATAAACGTTGACGCTTCAAAAGCCTTTATCCAGTAAGGATCTTTATAATCAGATGTGTCAAAATTGAGTTTAACCAGCATAAGAGCTTTTGCATCACAGGGCCTGATACCAAATACAGCACGCGGCGAGGCGTCCTTTTCAACTTCTTTTATAATATGGTGATCCTCTTTGGTCTCATCCAGGCTGTACTCCAGCATGACTTCTGATTGTGGAAAAACGACGGATTTTGGTGACATGCGTGTATTTAAAAGCTCAACATCAGGAAGTTGATCTTTTCCAAGCATTTGAAAATCGTGATATTTATCTTTTTTTACAGGGCCGATTAATTGATAATCACTTCTTAATTTATTCAGTCCTTCAGCCCATTTAGTTTTGTCAATCTTTATGACCTTCATAGTATTCGCCCTTATAAATTAGTTTCCAGCCATAAATGGCCAATCTCTATGCCAATCTTCGCAATTCCTTGATTCTCTTGACCTTGCGAAAAATTACTCATTTATGAATTGGAAACAATTTTACGTGCCCTTTTTTAAAAATGAATTATTGGACGGCACTAGTTACTTAATAAATTCATCAGGATCACCCGGTTTAAATGTATCGAGCGGTGGTCGTTCCTCAATTGATAATCCAGCTTCCCAGTTGAATAGTTCAAAACAATCTTTTTCAAGTTTCTTGGTAAACGCCCTGACATTAATCCCCATGGGACATGCCCTGACGCAGGCGCCACAGTCTGTACATCGTCCGGCACAATGAAACGCCCTAAGAAAATGAAAGGTTCGTGTGTCTGTCGGGTCCTGGCTCTTGCCCACCCACTGCGGTTTGGCTTCATCCACAAAGCATGTTGGGCAATAACAAAGCGGGCATGCGTTTCGACAGGCATAGCATCGAATACACGTTTTTAAAAGATCATCAAAGGTTTTCCATTTATCTTCCGGTGACATGGCTTCGATGTTCCGTACGTCTTCATACCTGTCCACATCTTTTTGCTCTTCAACCTCTTTTGCGACCAACTCATCATAAATAACCGGATTTCGGTGAATGCAAATCGCACAATTTTCCTGAAGAACTTCTGTTTTTTCCAGGGTTTTGTCAAAACCGTTGCCCTTAACCGTAATCTTGCCATTATTTTCAGTGACTTCTGTAATTTCGCTGTCGAACATATCAGAAATCATTTTTCGGTCAATCATACCTTTACAGGGTACACCGATAATGGTCAGTTGGTCCCGGTTGATTTTGTTTTCAATGATATGCGTTACAATATTTCTGGAATCACACCCCTTAGCTACAATCCCAATTTTTTCTTTTCGGTTCGTCAGGTAGTTTGCCAGATTTATTCCACAGTTGCTGTCCCAGACAAAGCTCTGAATATCTTCGGTATTTTTTGCAAAGCAAGGCTCGTTCATCATCGGTAAGGATCCTTTGCGAAAACCGACGATCATGTCGACTTTTTTCTCTTCGAGAAGCTTTGTCGAAATTTCTTTTATTTTATTTATATATTCTAACATGTTAAGCTACCTTAGATACTGTTTCTTCAACAGGTCTCTTTACGAAATTTTTATTTGGACCTAGCGCTTTAATCGTTTTCGTCACTTCATTAACGACATTTACAAACTTTGTGGATTCTGCGGAGGAGATCCATGAAAACTGAATACGGTCAGGCTCCACCCCCATATGTTCCATAAGGTTTTTAAAAAGCGCAAACTTCCGACGGGCATAGTAATTACCTTCCAGGTAATAGCATTCTCCGGGATGTCACCCGGAAACCCATACCCCGTCTGCCCCCTCACGAAGGGCCGCCAGGGCAAATTTAGGGCTCATGCGCCCTGTACAGGGAATTCTGATCACCCGTATATTCGGCGGATATTCCATTCGACTGACACCCGCCAGATCTGCGGCACCATAACTGCACCAGTTGCATAAAAAACTTACTATTTTAGGTTCCCAGTCAGACATTATAACATCTCCTTATTTTAAGGTGCGTGTTGTCAGACAGCACGCAAAAAAATCATGTGAAAATTATACCGCTTCATTCATAGAAAAAATTTGTGCAAAAATCTGGTTGTTATCAAAGCCCCTAAGATGAATAGCTCCGGATCGACACGAGGAAACACATAATCCGCACCCTTTACATAAAATCGGATTGATTTCAGCTTTGCCTGCAAACCGGCCCTCTTCGGTAAATGAAGGGGCTGAATATGGGCATATGGAAACACATACGCCGCACGAACTGCAGTTCATTGGATCGGTTAGCGCTATTGTCCCGCTCATAAATACATTTTTTTGCGCCAGCAAGGTCACCGCACGGGATGCTGCGGCCTTTGCCTGTGCAATGGATTCATCAATAGGTTTTGGATAATGCGCCAGGCCGCACAGAAAAACACCATCGGTCGCGAATTCTGAGGGGCCCAGTTTTGCGTGACGTTCAATAAAAAAGCCATCATCATTTAGCGGCACTTTAAAGAAATTTGCTAATTGCTCAACTTTGTTCGGAACAATTGCCGTAGCAAGTGTAACCAGATCGGTTTCGATTTCTACGGGAAGACCAAGAATTGGGTCTATGGTTTTAATCGTTAATTTTCCATCTGTGATATCTACCTGAGGCTTATTGTCCAGGTCAAACCTGATAAAAATTACACCAGCTTCTCTTGCCTTTTTGTACACATATTCTCGTTCACCATAGGTTCGAATGTCTCTGTACAGGATAAAGACATTCATTTCGGGATTTAATTTTTTTAATTGCAGGGCATTTTCAATCGAATGCGTACAGCAAACTCTTGAGCAATAAGGCCTTTCTGGTTCCCGGGAGCCGACGCATTGGATAAATACTGCCGTACTAAGCTTCTTTAAGCTCGGGTCTTTATCAATCAGTTTTTTATCAAGCTCTAAACTGCTTAAAATGCGCGGATCTTTTCCGTAGTCGTATTCGTCTGTCTTGAGCGCAGAAGCGCCGGTGGCCATAACCGCTATCCAGTGTTCAATGCTCTTTTCATTGCCGTTTGCTGATACGGTTGATTTAAAATTCCCGACAAACCCTTCAACGCTGGCCAGTTGCGCGTTTAGGTGAAGATGGATTTTATCATCTGCATTGACTGCTTCAATCAACTCAGAAACATTTTTCTGTATATCTTCACCTTTTGTTGTTCTGAAAAGATTGAGCGCCTGGCCCCCGAGCTGTGAATCTTTTTCAACCAGATGAGTTTCATAGCCTTGGCGCGAAAGGCTTAAGGCTGTTGCCATTCCTGAAATCCCTCCGCCAATAACCATCGCTGTTTGATCCACCTGGAGTTCGGCCTCTTCCAGAGGTTCCATGAGTGCAACTTTCGATACAGCCATTCTTACCAGGTCTCTGGCTTTTTGTGTTGCAAGGTCGGGATTATTTTTATGCACCCAGGAATCCTGATTTCGGATATTTGCCATTTCGAAGAGGTATTTGTTTATACCG
>JAFDFT010000018.1 GCA_019309685.1 Deltaproteobacteria bacterium | reverse complement strand
GAAATGATCGTCATTTTAGCCTGTGCCTTGTTCACTCCAATTGGCTCAAACCCTAAAATCAGTACTATCGCAATAATTGCGACAATGAAGATACTTGCTTTGCTGAGTGATAAATTCATGAGTGCCTCCAAAGATTGGTTTTAAAAAGATAGCTTACTTATTTTTACCATAGAATATAAAAACTTTCCATTCAAAAGTGTTCTATAGTTGTTCTTAAATTACTTTTCTGAAAGCGTTTTGGCCCAGAACTGTGAAATCGCGCGCGCGCGGCCTCTTTTGCCAAAAGAGCGGATTTCAAGATCAATATCTTCTTTCTTGCCATCCTGTCCTATAAATTCGATCTTTAACATATGGGCTGTGGAACTGTAATATTTATTTTCATGCGCTGAAACTGATTGGATATTTTCTACGGGGATACTTATATGGATATCATATTTAGTTTCTTTGCCTTTGGCTGAGATTTCAAGCTGATCGCCCTCCAGCTTGATTTTTCCTTTCTGAAAGTAAGATGGAACCGGAATAGAACCTCCATGGTAAAGAATTCTGGATTTTAGCTTTTTCATTTGGTCTCTCCGTACCATGCTTGCGCCTTCGAAAAAATATCTACAATTGCTTCAATTCTATCGATGTAATACTTAGTGTCAACCCCAAATTGATCTCCATCCATAAATGGCCCTTTCCGCTATCAATGTGGCGTTTTTCGCTGTCATTGCGAGGCTGATGAAGGAAGCCGAAGCAATCCCTTGATTTTTAAACTGATGTGAAATTGCTTCGCTGTACTCGGAATGACTGAAACATCGATATATAATTGAATAATATTTTACTAGCTCAAACTTACCAATTTCGCGTCATCCAGTGAAACTGCATGTTCATGCCCAAATAAAACATGGGGTGTACCCTTGGACGACGAAGAATTCGGTGGTAAATGGATTTAAGAGAAAAAACGTCCTTCCAAATCTTTCTAAGCCCATTTTCCAATTCCAGAGGAGTCATTCCAATAGGTTCAAACACACAATTTAAGGTGTCATATTTTTCCCATTCTCTGGTTAAAATGCGGTCTTCTTTTTCCAATGTTTCAAACAGCATGGTTCCCGGATAAGGAGTTCGGATAAACACCAGGGCCCAGTCCAGCCGATTTTCCATGACAAAATCATATATGGCATTAAAGATCGAGGCGTCTTCTCCATCAAATCCAACCACAAAAGTACCCATAATACCAATGCCGTTCGCGTGTATTTTTTTGATCGCTTCCGAATAATCAACACTTCCCGCAAAGGACTTGCGCATAGCCTTGAGGTTTTCGCTGGACAGGGATTCGAAACCAATATTATCGGCAATACATCCACTCTCCTTCATCTGCCTTAGAAAGCCCTCATCATTTGCGATATCAACCGTTGTATGTCACCACCATAATACATCAAGCTCGGCAAGAGTTTTCATGAGTTCTCTTGTATACGCCTGATCCGCCGCAAAATTACTGTCAATAAAATAAATCAGTCTGCGCTCAATGAAATAAGGTAGATCAATCCCGAGCTTGGAGAGATAGTGATTAAACCTGTGCCGAAACCCGTTGCCGAAAATAGACTGAATTTCATTGACAACTTCTTCAAGCGGACGTTTTCGATAATGGTGACCAAAAAAACGGGAAACACCGCAAAAATCGCATTTATGCGGACATCCCCGGGTTGTCTCAAGCATGGTCAGCGGAATGTAAAACTTTGGATTTAATAAATCACGCCTGGGCCAGGAAAGTCCAGCCAGATCATAATCCGTGCCGCTTTTATACACTGACTTTAAATGTCCTTTTTCAAAATCCTCAAGCACTTCCTTCCATACAAACTCACCTTCACCAATAATTACTGAATCCACATGTTTCAATGCCTCATCAGGTAGTGTTGAGACGTGTACGCCCCCCATCACTACAGGAGTTCCGCGCATTTTAAACTGTTTCGCGATCTGATACGCGCGCGGTGCCACTGGCGTTTGGGCGCTGAGCGCTACTAATGACGCGCCCGCTTCAAAATCCACCTGTTCATGTTCTTCATCGACAATTGAAACATCGTAATCAGCCGGTGTCACGGCAGCCAGATAAGGAAGATTCAAAAAAGGCATTTTAAACACAAAATCTTCATTTTTATCGCGCTGTCTTGCCGGAGATACCAGTAATATTTTTTTCTTTTTATCCATAAGCTTATCCATAAATGGCCCTTTTCCATCCCGATGTGGCGGGACGAAAAATTGCTCACTTCTAAACTTAACTACCTTTAGTTGCCCATCTTTTGGAATTGAATAAATAGATGGGTACTAATTAAGAGTGTCATTCAAAATAGCTTGTGCACAAAGTTGTCCGGACGTCATCACGCCCGGAATCCCGCCTCCCGGCATGGACCAGTGCCCTGCCAGGTAAAGACCTGGAACGGGTGTTTTAATATTTAATCGTTTGATTCCGGATTGTTTCGGTATATGGGCCCATCCATAGGCGGACCCCATAGGATTGCCGCGCTTCCAGAAACGTACGGCATGCACGTCTGTCCACAGCGCTTAGTTGAACACCTGGTGGGCAGGGAACGCTTAAACAGAGACAATGACTGTCTGGCGGTGCCGCCGAAGAATCAACAAGCGAAGGAATCATCAGATAGTAAACGCCTGATACCCATGGATTCGTTTCTTTTGTCTCATCAAAGCGCACTTCTATATTGGGACGCAGCCCTTTCACCGTTTCCGTGTGGGTACGGTAATACGCAATATAATATGAACCTGTCGGTTTCATGGCAGCTAATTTCTTCCGGTAACGATCAGACAGCAGGTGCGGGCTGTCCAGCCACTTTTCAAGTGCGGGTCCAACCGCTGCCGCCACAACAACCTGTTTAGCTGTCAACATTTTTCCGTCCTGGGTGGCAACAGAATCCACACAACCATCCTTCGTTTGAATCCGAATCGCTTTTGTTCTTTTTTCAATCCTGCCGCCATTTTCTAAAATTGACTCCCCAATTGCGTTTACCAAACTTTTAATACCACCTTCCACCATCCACGCACCCAGACTGTATGTCATTTCCGTGCATGCATAACCGATCATGGACAGTTGGTCCGGCTTGAGCATACAATACCCTGAACGTGCTGTGATAAGGTCCTGCAATGCTTCCGGCATATTGAGTTCATCTAAAAATTGCTTTACTGTATAATCACCATACGCAGCGAGCAGGGGATATGATTTTGTAAATCCAAAAGCAGCCATTGACGAATCAGGAGCAGCAATGCTGCCAAGTTCAGTCATTATCCCTGAAAACATTTCATAACATTTAATAATGGCATTTTTATAATCAGGAAACCGGGAGCACAATGACTGGATCAAACTTTCCAGAAATCCGGATTGCTCCCAGGGGGTATTCGATTCATCAAAATAATAGATCCTTGCGGGCTCGCATTGTAAAAAACGAACCTTATGTTTAATATTTAAAGTATCCAGAAGCCTGTATACGGCTCCATCTGGATCACATCCGCCGATCGCCTGAATAGCAATATCAAACCGGTGACCTTTTACTTCATAGCTGGTCGCATATCCTCCAAGCTGCCAGTTTTTTTCCAGCAACACAACTTTCTGACCGGATTTTACAAGCAAAGCGGCACAACTTAACCCGGCAAGTCCGCCCCCAATGATAATCGTATCATATATATCTGTTGAACGTTGCATTCAGATGTTAATACCTAAAACTTGCTCAATATCATAATATTTTTTAAGACGAAGCTGATTTTACTTCCAGCCGTACAAGAGACGCCGCATTCATCCCGCCTCTGGCGCTTGTAAGAATGAGAATATCATATCCGGGCGGCACCATATCACTCAACAATCCAGCAGCGAGCCCCATTCCCCCTGAAACACCGGACTCACCCACTTTCTTTTTAAAACAGGTTTTTTGAAACTCTTGGCCCACTATATTCTTTAAGCCTTCAACCGTTTGATTCAATGCAGTTTCAACACCCTGCATCCCATTTTCCGGGCTCAGGCACAATATACCGGAATCCTTGTTTTCAACATTCTTTAAGCAATGAGAAACAGCCTTAACAAGGTAATCTCCTTTTTCTGAATAATTCTGCGCGCCGCATGAAATATCGTTCTGTGTATTCCATCCAATTAACGCGCCGTAAACCTTAGCACCACGCTTAATAGCTGAATGGTCTGACTCCAGCACCATACTCACTGCACCCTCACCAAGTACCAGCCCGTTGCCTGTTCTTTTTTTTAGCATACCGAGTTCATGGTGGATGGCCAGTACAGAACTGCTTACCTCTTCAGCGGCGCTTACGATGACGCGGTTCACTTTACCTTTTTGTATAAGCATTGCACCGTAGTGAAGGCCGATATCCCAGGAAGCTTCGTCCGCAACCACGACCCATATGGGGCCTTTTTGACCCATCATTTGAGATACCAGGGATGGCGGTGCGTTTGTAACAGAGAAGCCAAACTCCTGCGGAGATGTATATTTCGGGCCATCTTCAAGGAGCTGGGTATAAAAACGATGAACATTTTGTGAACATCCGAACGCTGAACCATACACATAAGCGTTTTGATCGTCCATTTGCGGGCTAAGCCCTGCGTCTTGTATTGCTTCATTCATAGAAACAAAAAGAAACGCCCCCTGTTTGTTCAAACGACGCCGCACTTTCACTGGTATTTTCTCCCGAACAGGCTCCATATCCACCAGTCCGCCTGAAAATACCTCCCATTCATCTCCCAGTGGTTTCAAGGATACAATGCCGCTTGTTTTATTTTCTATGGACTTCACAAATGCTTCCCGCCCAATCCCAAGAGGCGTCACAACACCTATACCCGTAATCACAGGAATGGTACCAGTCTCAGCAGTGCTTTGATCACTCAAATTGCCGTCTGGATCTTTCTGAAAAACAAGCGAGATATTACTTCCCCCAAAAGCAAAGGAATTAGATATTGCACTTCTGAGGTTTCTTTTTTTTGATACCAATGGGGTATAATCCAGATCGCATTCCGGATCAGGAGCCGTGAGATGTGCGGTGGGCGGCACTAAATCGAGATTCAGGCTCATTGCAGTCGCAATTGCCTCAAAGACACTTGCAGCGCCCATTGTATGGCCGATCATCGATTTAATGGATGATATGGATATTTTTTTTGCGTGAGAGCCGAATGATTTTTTCAGACCTTTTGTTTCCGCGATATCATTTAACACTGTCCCTGTGCCATGGGCGTTCACATAGTCTATTTCAACAGGTGTAACCGCAGCGTCTGTCAGCGCCATATTAATTGTTTCCGAGATGGCTTTACCTTCGGGATGAGGCGCAGTAAAATGATGAAGATCTGTGATAAGCCCGTATCCATTAAAATATGCAATAGAGGGAACTTTACTTCTATTATCTATATCCATTCTTTCCAATACGATTGCACCTGCGCCTTCTCCAAGTATGAGGCCCTTTCGATTCGCGTCAAACGGTTGGCAGTATTGTGATGCCACGGATCGCAAAATATTAAATCCTGCGTGTGTCACTTCAGATAATGTTTCAGCTCCTACAACAAGGACATAA
Source organism: Deltaproteobacteria bacterium (assembly GCA_019309685.1). Taxonomy (GTDB): domain Bacteria; phylum Desulfobacterota; class Desulfobacteria; order Desulfobacterales; family JAABPS01; genus JAABPS01. Next base: position 11,612 of record JAFDFT010000018.1, on the reverse strand, counting down.
TCCAACTCCCCTGCTTCGATGATTTCTTTTGCCGCAGCCAGAGCAAGTCCGCTGGATGAGCATACCGTCGCAATTGTCATCCTTTGCCCTGCAATTGAAAACTCACGTGCAATATTCGTTGCTATGGAAGAGAGACAAAAAGATGATAATAAGGATTGAGCAGAATCAACAATCTGTTTTGTGTGGCGTTTTCTGAAAAACTGCTCTAACCCAAGGATTCCGCCTGCTGCCGTTCCCACAATAATCCCTGTTCGGTGCGGATAAAGAACGCTGTTTGTTTCCGGCTCCAATAGGCAGGCATGATTCAGCGCTTCAGCAGCAGCAGCCAATGCTATAGAATCGGCTCTTGACAGGATTTCATCTTCAACTCGGGATGGTTTATAAAAATGCTTCTTTCTTATTTCAGCGGCTATCCGGGTTCGGTGGTTTTTTACCGAAAAAAGGCTGATGGGTGTAAAAGCATCCTTTCCCGCAAGAATGGATTCCCAAAAATGCCCAACCGAGTCCCCATATGGGGTGACTGCTCCCAGGCCGGTAATTCTAACGGATGCTGATTTCATACGGACTTGATCACTCATGGCGGGCTTAACCGATTTAGTTTCGTCCCTTTCGGTAAGGAATAATTTAGCACTTCAGACGGCAAGGCCTGATTTATCTTTTTATCTGAAAAAGTAATTTTTGTCGTATCGCCGTTTTCCCCAATGATGCTAAAGTGTTTGACCAAAAGAGTTTTTTTATCCAAAAGAATATTCAGCTTTGGCGCACCTGGTTTTTGAGCGGACTCTTTAAGCCAGAAGCCATCGGCATCGGAATATATCTGCCCATGAAAACTACTCGGATCCCAGTTAAAAATGTCTGTATGCCCGGCTCCACCTTTAGCACCCGACATATCGGCACTATCTGCTGTGCGGCTACCGACAACGTAGATAATAACCTCTGTCCCTTTGACACGTAAAATATAATGAACCGGGCGGACATATTTCATAAAAAATAGATTGCCCCGGTCATAATAAAGCGTTCCTTCATAGGTAAGCGGTGACGGTAATGCTTTAATAGTTCTATCTTCTATAAAATCAGCCTCAAAAGTTTTGATCCCCGCCTGAATACTTTTCAACCGGCTCAGCAGACCCTCCCTTTCCGTCTGGCTGAGCGGCCGCATCATCTCTTTTTCTGCTTGTACGTTAGCAGGCTGAAAAAATAAAAAAGCAAAAACGAATACAAATAAATATGCAAATATGTCTTTTTTCATAAGTTAATCACAAAAGTGTATCAGATAAATCTCTTTAGTGCTTTCCTTTTATTGTCTCGGGAAAAGTTAAATGTGATGGCAAAGTAAAAAGTTCAAGTTCAAGGCGCGTAAATCCTGAGGAATGAGGCTGTACTTATCGTACGTCGAATGAACTCAGGATGCAACGCAACACAGAAATTGGGCTTTTTACGAAGCCATCTCTTATAATCCCCTATATATCCACAACTCCATCGGATTAACATGTATTTTAAACCCGTTTAAATTATTTTGCACCAAAATACTATCTATTTCAACAGAACTCCAGGATGCTCGAATAGAGTCTCGAATACCAAACCGGCCGCTGCTGAAAAAAAATATACTTTGCCATAAGGTGTTGAGTGTATGAAAAAGCAGCCTGGGCATGTCCCGTCTGAAATCAATGGACAAAAACACACCATTGGGTTTAAGCACGCGGTCAATCTCATTTAGCAGACGACCAGGGCTGTCTATATGATGCAGTACAAAAAACGATGTGACCACATCTATTGAGTTTGGGCGAAAGGGCAATAATTCACCATCGCTTGCAAGTAGGCCAATTTTCTCATCTAAAATTTTTCTATTTTCTTTTGCCTTTTCCAGCATGCTGACAGATATGTCAATGCCTGTAAAACCGACAGTTGGAAAAAATCGTTTTAAATATAGTGGAATTGATGCGGGACCTGTTCCAACGTCAAGCACAGTCATATCGGTTGAAAGGTGCGAACCAAGAATTTTTTGAATCCGCTTTGCTGCTGCGAATCCGCCCCATCTTGCCACCCTTGAAAAAACATTCAGGGCATTCTCATCAACCTCCTGTCCTTCTGGAATCCTAGGTAAATAAGGCATCGAGCCACCTCGCAGGAAAGTAAAACACCACGATAGATAAAATCGTCCCAATAAAAGATCCGGACATAATGAATATTGTAGCAGACACCCGGTTCAAATTCAGCATAAACGAAAGAATACATGCGGAGAAAATACCAAACCCGCGAAGGGGCAGCAACGATACGACCATAACGGCCATAGGCTGATATCTGGATATCCGCTTCCATAAAGAACTTGCTTCCATACGGCTTTGAATTTTCCGCGACCGATTCTGAATCCACTTCTGAAGGCGTTTGGGCAGAATTTTATGCCATTGAGACTTTTCTAAAATAATTCCGTAAACGGGTACCTGAAACAAATCAATACAAATGACCATAAGAAATATTTTGTAAGGCTCAATACCGGCAACCAAACAGACCGCAACCACACCCAACCGGCCCGCGGCTAAATAAGCGGCAAAAACAATCCCCATAAGGCTTAATACAGGCATAAATGCCTCTTTTGCATCGAATGCTGCACGGCTGGATTCCACAAAGAACGTGCCAGCCGGGTTTGAGATCTATGTAAAGAAAAATTTGAAATAAGGAAATGGAATGAAAAACCTGGACGATTTGTTAACCTGGAAAATATGGATGTTGGCGAAGCCAGATACTTGAGCGCCCACGCGTATCCTTGTTGAAGTTCTTCGACGGTCATGTTTTTTGGGTGGAAAACCGTGTGGCTCATATCGTATTTTGACCAGTCTTTGTGAATGATACGATTTTCTTTTTCCATCTTTTCAAATAAAGGAGTCCCTGGAAAAGGTGTCAGAATACTGATGTGCGGCAGCTCAATGCCCGTTTCCTGTATAAACTTAACTGTTTCCTGAAATACATTGACGGTATCCTTATCAAAACCAAAAATAAACGAGCCCTGAATACCAATATTGTAGTTATGAATACGTGATACCGCTTGTCGCATGGCGTCCATACTACTATAAGAACGGTTTTTTAGTAAAAGGTCTTCGGCATTTAAGGATTCAAATCCAATAAATAAAGAAATACAGCCGCTGTCCTGAAGTTCTTTTAAAAATCGATCATCTTCACTAATAGACAGGTTTGAAAAACCCATCCACTTATATCCATATTGTCGAAACAAGTTCATAATGGAAATGGCTCGCTCCTTTTTCATTAAAAAGTTATCATCCACAACAAATAAACGTCGTGATCTGAAACGGTTTAAGTGTTTGAGCTCTCTCTCCACTGTTTCGAGTGATTTCAAGCGGAGTTTTCGCTCTGAAAGTTTCGGAACCAGGCAAAAGTCACAGTCATATGAGCATCCTCGCCCTGTTTGAATGGGGGAAAAAAAGATGCGGTGGCGCCAGTTGAGAAGCTGTAACTCAGGAAAGGGTATAGAATCGAGGTTTATCTGGGATACGCTTTTATAAACCGGCTTCAGCTGTCCAGCCTCAAAATCAGATAAGAGCGTTTCAATCAATCCTTCCGCTTCACCCGCAACTATAGACGTCGCGTGCCGGGATGCTTCTTCGATCAAAATTGATACATGGACGCCCCCCAGCACAACAGGAATACCGCGACTGCGGAAAATATCAGCCAGTTCATAAGCACGGTAAACATTTGTGGTGAGTGATGTGATAAAGACAATATCTGCTTTTTCCTTACCGCTGACTCTTGATATTCTTTCGTCAATGATCTGTACTGAATAACGGGAAGGGATTTCAGCGGCAATCAGGGGAAGGCTCAAGAAAGGAAAAGGAAAAACCGCGTCATTAGATGTGATAGCGCCTTCCTGATTCGAGGAAATAAGAAGAACATTCTTTTTATTCTTGTTTTTTAGCCAGTTCATTCAAAGCTTTCAAAGTACCTATTGACGTTTCCCTGGCACCGCATTGCTGGATAACATCAAAAACTTCCTTGGGCTGAAATGTCATCATGCAGGTCTGTGATTCATTACAATGACGCTGATGTATCCCGCGAACTCCTTTAAAAAAATCAGAGCGGATAATTTCCAAAAAACTTTTTTCGCGGATATTATCCACAGCAAAAGGCATAAGGACACAGGGTTCCGCGTCGCCATTGGCGTTGATATGCCATATAACCCGCCCAGCACCGCAGCCTTCGGTTAGATAAGCATCCGTCAGGAAGTCGATGATAAGGATAGGTTTTGTTTGTTTGAGGTTTTTGATCAAACCTTGAATTTGTGTTTTCTGTTCAGTCGTGGGTATCAAATCGGTTTCAGTGGACGCTCTCCCCTGTGGTACGGCTATGGACATCCATCCAAACCCGGCGCCGTTTTCAATTATGGTATCAAAAAACGCCTCTGAATGAATTACATCGAAATTCTTACGGCTTGTCATCGCTGAAAAGCCCACAATTACTCCAGCATCTCTTAGCTTGCGCATGGTTTCCATAGCTTTGTCAAATGTCCCTTGACCTTTCCTATCATCCGTGTCTTCTTTGAAGCCGTCCAGACCAATGGCAATGCCCGCGTTCCCCATTTCAGCCAGCTTTTTTATCTTGGCGTCATCAATTAAAAGGCCGTTGCAAAATCCCGCTTTTTGTCCAATTTCTGTGTCAAGTGGAACATCCGCCTTTGGCGGGCTCAAATTTTAATTCGCCACCGAGCTTTGGCGGATCGCTTTCCTTGAACTTAAAAAAAATCAGCATTTTTTAAAGGTCTCATAGCCAAACTGAATTCAGTTATGCGGAAAGCGGAACCGATGAGTACAAAATAAATTGTGACGGGAAAAAAACAAAAGATCCAGGAATTAACCAAATATTAATTTGTCTTTTTTTCTAAAACAAAATCCGCCAGCGCTTCAATAGAAGCAAAGGCTTTTTTGCCAACCTCTTCATCCTCTATGATTACATCATAAGACTTTTCCAGCGCAACAACAAGCTCCAGTGCGTCAATTGAGTCAAGCCCCAGCCCTTCTCCAAAAAGAGGCTCTTTGTCCTTTATTTCATCAGGCTGGATCTCTTCTAGATGCAGTGTTTCAATAACAAGATGTTTCAATTCAGTTTTTAGTGATTCTCTGTCCAACTTTAGTTTACCCCCAATATTTACTTATTGCCCGACCTTTTCTTCAATCTTCGCACTCAACCGGGTGGCCAATACTGTTAAGATATGATTCAGCATGGAAACCGAATCTCCTCCCCACACGCCGCCGGAAGAGGCTGTATCTCTTGTATATATCCTTATAACGGGTTTTGAAGCACCCGGTTCATATATTTCACATACTACCCCGCACCCGGCTTTGCCTGCACCCAAACCTACCATTGCCCTGGCAGCTCTACTACCAGGATTGCACTCCACAATAGCGCCTTCTACCTCAAGACCCCTGGAATCATTTTTCGGAATTCTAAATGACTGCCCAAAATCCAAATTAAACCGCTTGATAAATGGAGAATAGGAGAATTCAGTCTGCTCCGGGAGCAACCGCCCATCAAAATAGGTAATTTTAACACTTTTATATTTTGAAAGATCAGCCGAAGGATCTTGCCAGATCAGAAGATTATGTCCTCCTTTTTTCATCCCCGCATAATATTCTTTCGGGTTAAACGTATGATCAGGATAATCCTTAAAGCTTTTAAATGTTGCGCCGCTATCCATTGCGGTATCCGGCGTAGTTGCACATCCTGCCAGAAATAAGGCCGTTGCCAAGGTTAGGATTAAACAAATCGCCCTCTTTCTATTCATAGTGCTCCTCCCTTCTATTATACCCAATATTGTATAACTTATTAATTTATATTCATATTCAATAAAACCAATATTCCTTTTTTCTCAGAGCATCGGTTTTTGTACGAACGTTTTTGGATATTACACTTGAGTTATTAAGTCAAGAGATCAAATTCTTTTTAAACCCTGAGTATATATATAAAATCCTTGCAAAAGTACTACAACTGAATCCGGCCTTTTTAAAGGTTTAATTACTTAGAGCAGTGATTAGAAAGGAATTGAAAACTGCCCATTATTAAGCTAAAGATATGACAAATAATATTTGACATCAATACCACTGGAGCAGAAAATCCCTGTAATGAAAACCCTCCTGTTGCACGTTCCGAAATTTAATAACTTTTACAAACCCATCGGTGATTTTATATGGCTCAACTATATGCCCATGGGACTTCTGGCTATTGGAGATTTTTTAGACCGAAACAGCCTGCCTGTTGAAATTATCCATCTTGGCGTGGAATGGGTGGAAAATCGGGACTTTGATGTATCTGAACTTATTTCAGATCAGCCTGACATAAAAGCAGTCGGCATACCCATCCACTGGCATCATCAGGCATATGATGCTATCGAGGTTGCCAAACGCATCAAAGAGATTCGCAGTGACATATTTATATTTTCCGGCGGAGATACCGCTTCCTTTTTTCATGAAGAAATTATCAATGATTTTCATATGATTGATGCAGTAATCCGCGGCCATGGGGAAAAACCCGTATGTGGTTTGCTACAGGCGCTGAAAAACAACAGACCGCTCGATAAAGTATCGAATCTAACCTGGAGAGACAAAACGATAACACGAGCGAATAGAATGGATTACGTAGGAGATGCCGAAACCATCAGCGAATTAAACTATAGCAACTTTTCCTTAGTACGCCACGCCGATTGCTACGTGAAGTATGTGGGCCAGCCTTTTTTTTTCGCCAAAGGATTTACCAAAGAACGAAATGCTAAAATGTTTTCGCTTAGCGCCCCGCTTTTCCCCATTGCCATTGGAAGGGGGTGTCCCTTTAACTGCACATGGTGCGGCGGCTCACAGATTCCGCAGCGGCATCTGATAAACGGTCTTAAAGGTTTTATCTACAGAAGCCATGAAAGTATCATCAAAACTGTTCAGGATTCAATACAAGCGGGCTATGGTATTATGCACTCCTGTATGGACCCGGAGCCGAACACACAGGAATATTTTATTGAGCTTTGGGATCGAATCCGTCGCGAAAATATTAAAACGGATTGGATGTTTGAAGCAAACGCTTTGCCTTCAGATACATTTTTGATACAATTTAAAAAAACATTTCCCGGCAAGGATTCGATCATCACCCTGTCACCGGAATGCGGTAACGAAGATTTGCGGCTGAAGCATAAGGACCCGGGGTTCAGCACAAAGGCATTATTTGAAAAGCTGGGTACAATGGATCGAATGAATATTACGACTGAGATTTTTTTCACGTACGGTCTTCCCGGAGAAAACATAAAGCTTTTGGAAGAAACAATCGCCTTGCAAAGAGAGATCGTTAAACGATTTAACTGTGTGCGAGCCATCCGCACACTTTCCGTTGAGATGGAACCCGGCGCTCCCTGGCATCTTGAACCCGAACGCTTTGGCATTGTCACTAACCGTCGATCATTTAATGATTTTTACTCATCTCACGGGAACCCTGAAAATAACACGTTTTCAAGCTTTGGATACTACATACCGGATTATTTTGAGGATCCCCTGGACACACAAAACCCATATCAGGACTTTGCCAAACGAATGCAGGCCATCAAATGCCGAAAGTTTTGTTTTATCCATCCGAATCCTGAAAAGTCCGGGAAACATCCCTGGCAGGGAAGACTTTTTTGCCAGGTAGCGTCAAAGCTGATTTCCTTAAAACCGCGGAATTTATCGAAACCGTATTAATTAGCAAATAGTGACGAGTTACAAATAAAGAGTATTAGTTTTCAATTACATGTTAAGGAGTTCTTGTTAAGGTCTCAGTGATTAACAATCAGTGGTCAGGTATCAGGATAAGTGACTAAGTTTAATTAACCGCTATAAAAAATGATGTTTTTTGCTTAACACTTAAAACCTAAAACTTTTATAAAATTGGGTTTATCGAAGCATATTATCATATTAGCTATAAACTGAGAGTAAAATGAAAAACAGAATCATTAAAACTATTGCCACCAAGCCTGGTAAAATTCTTATCGCGTTTTCATTGCTTTTTATCACAGCTTTTCTCATGACCGGACTGCTCGATTTTGAGCAGGATATTTTTAAAGTCCTCCCCCTGCAAAACCGCACATTCAAGGTTCTTGTCCACGCACTAAAGACGTCTTCCGGCCAAAACCGGCTTTATTTATTGGTAAAAAGTTCCAAAGATCCCGATATGCTGATTACGTCTGCGGAAAAATTTTCTAACGATCTGCGCGGTATTGTCATTGATGGACAGTCGGCCTTTGCCCAGGTTACCTTTAAAAAAATTGACGCGGTCAGCTTAAAGGACACAGAAGAACTTTTAATTCAATTCTTAAATAAACCGGAACTGTTTTTAACACGCGAGGACCTTCCTCGGCTGGAAGAAATACTGCTGTCAAAAGATACGGTTGAAACGGAAATAAAAAAATCACTGGCCTATTATGCCATACCCGGTGCTGAACACATATCGCAAATCGCAGCCATTGATCCGTTAAATATGCGGCAATTCATGGTTGAAAAGATGGCCTCATTACACGGCGGCCTTGTTTTTGATCAGGGCCCATACCTTATCTCACCAGACCGGCAATCCCTGTTAATCATAGCAACACCCGAAGAAGAGTTGGAAAGTCGATTCCATGCTGTGAAACTGCTGAAAAAAATAGATGATATCCGCGAGACCTATCCTGATCTAAAAATTGGTATTACCGGCGGATACGCTGTGGCCGCACAGGAAGAATCACTGATCCGGGGAGATCTTCTGGGTTGTCTGATCGGTTCGGTGCTGGGTATTTCTTTGCTGTTCTTCCTTGCCTACCGTAACACAATAGTTCTCATTTTTGTATTTCTCCCCCTGGGAGTAGGTCTTCAGCTAGCCCTTGGCACCATGGCTCTAATGTTTGACAAAATCCACATGCTGGCCGCTGCCTTTGCTACCGTCATTCTCGGGCTGGGCATCGATTTTGCCATTCATGTGTATGACCGCTACTCTTCAGAAAGACAAAGCGGTTTGGACAAAACAGCAGCCATCGAAAAATCGATCTTTAAAACAGGTTCAGCCGTACTCGCAGGAGGACTCACCACCCTTTCCGCGTTTTTGGTATTATCATTTGCCCACAGCCCGATTCTATTTCAAATAGGCTGGCTTGTGGCTTTGGGACTTCTTTTTTGCCTGATGGCCATTCTTTGGGTATTACCCGCCTGGCTGGTGTGGATTGAGAAATACTCCCGTCAATGGCTCATCCGTCCGGCAAACAAGCTTTATATGGATAGGATCGGACACTTCGTCAACGCGCATCCAAAAAAAGTACTGGCTTTTTCGCTTACTTTTTTTGCCCTTTCATTGCCGGGCATTCTGCAGCTTGATTTTGAAAAAGATCCGCTGGCCTTAAGACCCAAAGGACTGGAAGCAGTTGATGTACAGGAAGATCTGCTGTCATCCTTTGTCGCTAAAGGAGAATACGTGTTTATTTCGTGGCAGGCAGAAGACGCGAAAGAACTATGGGAAAAGGGACATTCAGTAGACAAGGAAATCAAAGGGCTCCATGAATCGGGAATTGTTTCATCCTGGACGTCATTGAGCAAATTTTCATCTTACGATCCATTGCATATTCAAGGAATTGATATGGAACTTATCGGTCGGATATTTAAAAAATACGGCTTGAGCTTAAAGGACTTTAAGCATCTTTACCGGTTTTTAACAGCCCTGTCCGGAAAGATGCCGCTTGAACAGGATTCAGCAGCTGTGGAAAACAATTTTTGCCGAGAGCTTCAGAAGCTTCCGGAAATATTTAAGCGCTTCTATATTTGTGAAAACGAAATCCTCCAGGGCGTTGTTTGGTCTCATGTACCCGGCCCAGACGAAGCCATGAAAGTACAGAAGCACTTTGCCAAAACCTTCCCGGACCATATTGTTGTGAGTCCGCGTCTTGCCATTAATGAGCTTGCCACCGAAGCACGCAAAGAAATGTGGACAACCATAACCATAGCGGGTCTGTTGGTTATTGGCATCCTGGTCTTTTTCCTTAGAAGCATTCGGTCCGTTCTTCTCGTCTCTTTACCGATGGTGATGGGTTTGCTGGCAACCGCGGGTCTGATGGGCTGGATGGGTATCCGATTGAATCTTTTTAACTTTATTGTTCTACCCATGCTGATTGGAATCGGGTTGGATGACGGCATTCATGTTTTAAAAAGGTATCAGGAAATAGGGAATATAAAAGAAACGCTGCAATCCACCGGTCGATCCGTATTTTTAACCACCCTGACAACCATTTGCGGGTTTGGCTCCCTGTCATTGGCAAACTATCATGTTCTTAAAAGTATGGGACTGTTGGCCATCTTCGGCGTTTTTGCGTGTTTTGTTTTTACTGTAACAACTCTTGCTCCTTTATTAAAACTTCATGAAGATGGTTAAAAAAATAAAAAATATAAGAATGGCGCCCTGTCTTTTATGCGGTTTCAATTCGTCCGCGGTTATTTATCGTAAAGATACATGGCAATATCTACAGTGCAACAATTGCGGCCTTGTTTCCATTTATCCCAAACTCTCGGAAACAGGTGTTTTGAATAATTACGAGGCCTACCTTCCCACGGACATCCTGGAAATTAAAAAATGGAAAAAAATGATGCGTCCGGTTATTGAAACATCCGTTAGGATCATCAGATCTCGAACGAAAATTGACCCCGGTAGGCTTCTGGATATCGGCTGTGGATTCGGTTTTTTCCTAAACGCCATGAAACAGAACCACTGGGAAGTTGCCGGCATTGAGATATCCAAAGGCGGCCGGCAATATGCGAAGGATCATTATGACATCGATATTTATTCAAAGCCATTGGAAGCACTGTCTCTTCCGGACAGCTATTTTGACGTGGTCACTCTTTTCTATGTTATTGAGCACGTTGCTGATCCTATAACCGTATTAAATGAAGTAAACCGGATACTCAAACCTGGCGGCCTTGTCTTGATTCGCTGGCCCCACACAACACCTATTGTAAAGCTGCTCGGTCCTTTATCAAAACACCTTGACCTTTATCATACACCCTATCATTTATATGATTTTTCAAAACAGACCATCAAACAGGCGATAACCCTTAGCGGCTTTACGGGTATTGAAACACTGGTGGGCGGATACACACTCGCTCCTGATTGGATAAACAGGTGGCCCTCTATTGTTTTTGGTTTGCTTGGAGAGTTATTGTTTCGGCTTTCGGGCAGGAAGTTTCACCTTCCCGGCATCAGCAAAACTACTGTAGCCTTTAAACCGTCCGAGCCTTGATTTTTTCAAGTACAGAAATCACCGAGGAAAACTGAAAGTCTTGTATAAGTCTTTTAAGACGTGTTTCAGTTGCAACCAGTTTCGCGCCGAGCACAAACTTTTTTACCAGCGGCAGCCGGATACGCGGAACTGCCGAATCAAATTCACGGGGATGAAAATAAACAAGAGCCGGATAACCATGGTCATTTAGTTTCCTGATTGTTGAATGGATCAAGCGATAGGGAAATACCCGCAGCCCCCATCCGCCGGCAATGGGCAGATTGGCAAGCCACGTCGTTCTCACCATAGGCGGTATCTCCCATAGCGTTCCATTTTCAAGCGTTATCTGGTGAGGAAT
>JAFDFT010000198.1 GCA_019309685.1 Deltaproteobacteria bacterium | reverse complement strand
GGCAACATTTAAAACCGCTCAGAAATATGGTGTCTATTGAGACCGTGTGGATTTTTTTAACGTACCGGTCCAAAGATTTTACAAACGAATTTTGTATGTATAATTAAAACCCTTAACCCCCAAGGGAGGAGGAAAAGTGAAGACTAATTTAAAATTTTGGCTGCGAAGAATTAGTGGATTGATCCTGTGCATTATAATTTTTTCAGGAATTGCGCAGGCAGAGCCGAAAAAAGTTGTAACAGTCAGTCTGAATTCTACCATTCAATCGATCAATATGCTTGAATTTAAAACAGCAGGTGATCTGGTGGTAAATTTTACTTTTAATTCGGGACTGATGGGTTATTTTGACCTGAAGACTCATCAACGGAGCTTAGGCCTGGCAAAATCGGTTAAAATTCTGAAAAACCCTCGCGATATTAAAATAACCCTTCGAGATAATTTGAAATTTCATTCAGGAGATCCAGTAACTGCACATGACGTCAAATTTACCGTTGAAGAGGTACAAAATCCGGCCAATACAAATATTATGGCTACCACTTTTCTTGAAATCGATGAGGTTGAGGTGGTGGACGATCACACAGTGATTTATCATTTTGCTGAACCCTTTGCTGCCTGGCAGGAAGTGATGTGGATGGGGATTTGTTCCAAAAAATATATGGAAAGAGTGGGGGAAAAAAAGTTTCGCAAACATCCCATTGGAGTCGGGCCGTTTAAATTTGTTGACAGAAAGGTCGATGAAGTCATTATTTTTGAGCCGGACAGAAATAATCCGGAGTATAACATAAATTTTGATCGCTTGGAGTACCGGCTTGTCAAAGACCCGGTGACACGTATTGCCATGCTGGAAACCGGCGAACTGGACCTGATCTACGGAATCGCGCCTCACCAAATAAAAGGCCTGGAAACCAATAAAAACATCACTGTGAAAAAAAGTTCCAGGGTTCCCAGCTATTTTTACCTGGCCATCAAACCTTCCCTGTTCCCGGTAATCAAAGATAGAAACGTTCGGTTAGCCATGAATTATGCTATCAACCGGCAGGAAATCATCGATCGCCTCTATATTAAGGAGGGATACCCCCTGTATATCTTCGCCAATGTAGGAGAGCTGGGGTTTGATTCGAGGATCAAATACGAATATAACCCGAAAAAAGCCGCAAACCTGCTGAAAAACTCAAGTTATGAACCCGGTACACCCATCCGGCTGTCATATACCGGCATGGTTCCCAATGGATCCCAGCTGGCATCTACCGTACAGCACTACCTGAAAGAAATTGGAATGACAGTTGAACTGATTGAGCTGGAATGGGGAACCTGGATTACATATTCCACGTCCAGGGACGAAAAAACCGCTAAAAAAGCAGGGCACATGGGAATCGGTGTTTTTCCTACTCATGATCCTCATATCCGTATGGCGCTGAGCATGAGAACCGGCGGGCCTTTATGTTATTACTGTAACCGTCAGAATCAAACAAAAGTAGACGATTTAGTCGAGAAGCAGCTTCAGGAAATGGATATAAAAAAGCGAATATCCATATTAAAAAATATCCATAAAATAAATTTTAACGATCCTGGGCAAGTTCCATTGTTCGGTTTGAATATGATCTATGCAATGAGTAAACGTATTGATTACGAGTGGAATTCCAGCCAGATGTATTTGGCACAGGTGGAAGCAATAAAATTGCTTGAATAAATAATATTAAACCAGGTTTCCGCGTCAACCTGGTTTAATATAAACAACAGGGAACATTCGCAGCCCCCTGCCTTGATGGTTGGGGTCACCTTAAAATTTGACTTGGTATCGCGTGGATATCGTATTTGCCAAATAAAGTTTGGGCGACCCCGAATCAATGTTACTTGACGCGCCCTTTAATTGGTGACCTTTTTATATTCGGATCATTCCACGAACAATTATTGCCCAATGAATGTCCTGGGCCGTAGCACATGAAGCCGTCTCTCGCACATGATTGATCAGGCTATTGTTTTATTGCCTGAGTCTATCCCAAGCTTTTTCATTCGATTCCTCAGTGTGCTCGGGTTTAATCCCATTAAGGCAGCAGCACCATCCTTTCCACTAATCTTCCCATTTGTTTTGGTTAAAATTCGCCGTATATGACAGGACAGTACTTCATCAAGATTATCTGGCCCATCAATGGTTCCATGCTGGGTCTTTGGCATTACCGACGGTCCCAAATGCAGATGTTCAAATGTCAATGGGCCTGTTGGATTGAGAATTAAGGCTCTCTCAATAACATTCTCGAATTCACGGACATTGCCGGGCCAATGGTATTCCATAAGAGGGCCGATAGCGGAGGGAAACAGAGTTGGAATGGCAGGCAATTTCAACTCTTTTGATTTCCGGTTTATAAAATGCTGCAGCAGAGCGGGAACATCTGCGGTTCTTTTACGGAGTGGCGGGATCAAAATAGGGAAAACATTCAATCGGAAAAATAGATCTTCACGAAATTGCTGATCGCCGATCATCTTTTCGAGATCACGACTTGTGGCGGCAACAATTCGTATATCCAATTGGATTGTTTTAACACCGCCGACTCTTTCAATTTCTTTGCTCTGCAATACCTTTAGCAAACGTACCTGTGCCTGGAGCGGAAGCTCGCCAATTTCATCAAGAAAAATCGTTCCATTATCAGCCCGTTCAAATCGACCGCGTTTTTGATCAAGTGCGCCGGTGAAGGCTCCCTTTTCATGCCCAAAAAGCTCACTGTCTATCAGTGTATCGGGAATAGCGCCGCAGTTTACACTTATAAAAGGACCATCCTTTCGTGATGAGGAGTAATGGATGGCATTGGCAATCACGTCTTTGCCGACACCGGTTTCACCCAACAGTAATACCGGGCTATCCAAGGGGGCAACCTGCTGAACCATGCGCATTACATTTTTAAGCCCGAAATTACTCCCGACAATATCATCACCGGATAGACGATGAAGCTCACTATGCAGATATCGGTTATCGTCAGCCAGCAGATCTTTTAATTTAAGGATTTCCCTGTGTTTGAGTGTGTTGGACATTGCTATGGCAAATGGTTCGCTTAACAAAGAAATTAAGTCAGCATGTTTTTGAGAAAACGGTTCATCTCCTTCAGTACCTAATATCACCGAACACGTCGCTGGTACGCCGGAGTCAACAACTAAGGCTATTATTGATGTCGGACTCGTACCACGGAATTGAATCATTTCTCTCGTAAATGGTTCGCTTTTGGGATCGATTATTAGAAATGCCTCGCCAGGTTTTATTTGAAATTTTTGCGTAACCTTCCTTACTGCATTACTGGAGATCGGAACCAAAAAGTCCACTATATTCTTTTCTGTTTTTGTTACGGCTGCTATATCTTGTACAGACTTCAAACCTTTATCGTAATACTGAAGAGCAATCCCGTCCACAGGCATCACGTTACGAAGGAAGTGAAGAGTTGAAAATAAGGCCTCTTTAATTTCCAAATTTCCGCATAATTTTAGGGTTGCTTGACGAAAAAACTCATTTTCATCCATTTCATATCCTTTTCCAATTAATGTGTCTCGTCATATATGGCGAATTCTAGCAAAATTGTCACATTAGGCAAGCAGATTTTCCATATATGGCGGCCTACGAATCAAACCACCGTAAACAATTGATTTTATATGGATAATTATTTTGGCATACCACTTGCTAGTTTTAAATTGGAAACAGTCAAATGAAAAGGATGGGAAAAGGGAAACCTATGAAATGGTTAGAAACTATAGAGCTTCGGTCCGCTGGCAGCAATAACAAATCTGTGGAATTGCATTTACGGAAATTAATCAATAATATCAATATGGAGGCTGAAAAGCGGGAGATAAAGTTTTATACCAACGCGTTGATTGATTCAGATTTCTGTATTCACTTCTTTCATAATACGGAAGAAATTGAAAAAGATGGAAGCCGGTTGGGGCAAAGTATTGTATCAGCTTTAAAGGAACATGGCCTGGTTAATCATAGTATATGGCTAATTTTCAAGTAAGGGCTGCCTGTATCTATCACGGCCTTAATGGCCATCTTTTATGTGACAAATTAGACAATTGGTGTCTCTAAATATAAAGGAGAAAAAATGAAAACAATTAAAAAAATAGCTTTAATCATATTCAGTATTCTGGCTGTATTGTTTCTGGGTTTTTTGGCGTTAATCTATATTCCAAGTCTTACATTTGAGCCAATCGCCTATAAGCCGATTGCTCCAGATTATTGGCCGACGGAAGGATTTCGTATATCGACGCCGGAAAAGCAGGGCATGGATTCAGCCAAACTTCTCGAAATGCTGAATACTTATGAGACACTGCATGCAGAAGATCCCGGATTTAATATCGACTCAATAACTATCATCCGACATGGTTATATCGTAGCCGACCTTTATTTCAATCCGCTTTTTCCGGAAAATACGAAACATATAATCCATTCATGTACCAAAAGCATTATGTCAGCGCTGATCGGCATCGCCATAGAGCAAGGCCACATCAAAGATGTCGATGTTCCGGTGATTGATTTCTTTGCAGATAAAGAAATTCCAAATATGGACCCGCGCATGGCAGAAATCACACTCCGGGATCTTTTAAGCATGGAAACCGGGTGGCGGAGTCGGGATTCCTTTCTGTACAAACACAGTGGATTGTTCGCCGCTCAGCGTACCGATGATTGGGTTAAGTATACTTTAAGCCTGCCCGTGGATGTAAAACCGGGAGTTCGTTTCGATTACAGCAACCTGAGTTCCTTTTTGCTCTCAGCGATCATCCAGGAGACCACTGATATGGATACCCTGGCTTTCGCACGCAAAAACCTCTTTGATCCATTGGGTATTAAAGATGTTCAATGGGAGTTCAGCCCCCAGGGAATAGCCATCGGATATGCGCGCATGTGGCTGAAACCGCATGATATGGCAAAGTTCGGGATGCTTTATCTCCAAAAAGGCCGGTGGAATAACCGGCAGCTTATCCCGTCAGAGTGGGTGAAAGAATCCCTCACACCGCATGCGTACCCGAAGAATTACCATGATATGTTGGATGAGAATGGCAAGAAAGATGCTGAGATGTCTCAGCGGAATTGGATAGCGACGAAGTTTATCAGACCGTTCAATGATGGCTATGGCTACCAATGGTGGCTTGAAAGAGACGGTACTTACACCGCTCTGGGAGTTGGTAAAGGCAGTCGTTTCCGATGAGGAGATCCCTGCAACCCCGGCAGCTCAGAAAAAACTCATGGCGATGGCTCCACCCCCCGCGTTAAGTCTTAAAACCAGTGAAGTACCGGACCTGCCAAACATTGCCCGGGAAATTTCCGGTAAAACCTACTCACTTCAAGCCAATAATTGGAAGTATGACAATTTTCGGTTTCATTTTGAACCGGGATCAGATTATGCCTCGTTCAGCTATACGGCAAAAGAGTCAGACGTGGTCTCCTATAAAATCGGATTAGATGGTCAGTATCGATTTACGAAAACAGAAATTGGGTCATTTGCAGCTAAAGGAAGCTGGACTTCGCCAGACACCTTCGAGATCTTCTACCAACTTATCGGTTACTCCAATCCGGGAAAATGGTCCCTGACTTTTAATCAGGAAGTCATCAAGGTAGTAGAGGAGGGTGTGACCGGTGTTTACGAGTACTCTGGCAGGCAACAGTAAATGCTGAACACACATAAAAAAATGTGATAAAGGGGTGACCCCATTCACTTGAACAAGTAAGAATAAGTCCAATTAGTCAAGGACGTCCCCAAAGTTCCAGAAGGAAATGCCAATATTTAAGTTTTGAGATGTGACCCTATTGTATTTCTTTTTATTGCCTCCCTTACTAAATAGTTGAATATAGATGAATCTAAATAAATAATTGAAAATTATGAACGATTGAGTTATTATATTGCATTATGCTATCTGAACGAGACAAAAAAACAATCATTGATCTGGCCGATAAATACAAGGTAACTCGTCTTTTACTTTTCGGTTCTAGTCTTGATTCTCATCGCGAGTCTATCGATATTGATTTGGCAGTTGAAGGTTTGTCTGAAGATAAGTTTTTCAAGTTCTATAGTGATCTGATTTTTAATCTTTCAAAACCGGTTGATTTGGTAGATATTGGAAGAAAATCTCGTTTTACAGAAATGATTGCTAAGGAAAGCATTCATATATATGGCTAATCTACGAGATAAAATTGAAATTGACATAGAGAATATTGATCGTGTTTTTGAAGAACTACCTAACTATGGAACTCTCCCACATCTATCTAATTTAGAATTGGCTGGCGTTGCGACGCTTCTTCATAATTTCTACAACGGATCAGAAAACATAATTAAAAGAATATTGATTGAGAAAGGAATTCCTATCCCGCAGGGAAGCTCTTGGCATAA
>JAFDFT010000002.1 GCA_019309685.1 Deltaproteobacteria bacterium | reverse complement strand
ACAGTGCGGCGTTCATATATGGAAAAGTGAAGAAAGGGTCCGTTACACATTAAACCCTTATGAAGATCGACTGTATCAGAGCATGTCCGTCCAATGGTCTAACGGCGTTGTTCCCGGTTCCTTTTTTGGATCCCATATTTTTCAGCATTTTGCTCAGCTTTTAGATGAATGGGCAGCCGGTGATCCGGGTTTGCTCAAATACTTTGGTGGAGAATCATTAATGACCAAATCTCATGGCGAATCACTCATGTCTTTTTTCAAGGCACGCTATAAAATTAAAGGCATCTACTTTCTCGATGAACCGGAAACAGCGCTATCGCCTAAGAGTCAAATCGAACTGCTTCAACTATTAACCAATGCAATGAAATCTGAACATCTGCAATTTGTTATCGCCACACACTCTCCCATCCTTCTTGCCTGTCCTGAAGCGATCATTTACAGTTTTGATCATATCCCTGTAAAAAAAATTGACTACGAACAAACGGACTACTACCGGGTGTATAAAGATTTCATGGAAGACAGAAACAAGTATATAAAAGGATAAACGATTTATATGATGAAAACATATATCGCTGGCTAAATTAAAGCGAATACACATTACTCTTATTATACCCTTATTTACGGATAGAAGTTGGAGGCAAGGGGCGAGAGGCAAGAAAATACATCCCTTATAAGTCATTGCGTGGAATACTGATACAACAGGGCGACGAGGCGATCTCTGTGTATCAAAACTGCTGAAATTATATTATTCAGTTGACAAAGGTTTATGTGTGAAGCCATTCGCCTTGTTGTACCAATTATCCCAGGTTGGATCTTTTTCTGCCTGTAGGATTTTCTAAATCTTTTCTGGGATACTTAAGATAAGGAATGATGGCATCGTTCTTTTATCCGCCGGTTCCGTCGTACGTTATGGAGACAACCGGAATCCATAAGTAAACCTCTATTTAAAATTAAACGCTTTGACTTCTCTTTCTATAAAATAACATTGCGATAGCGTATTCAAAACCCTCCCAACGTTTGTGAATGCATAAATGCATTTTTTGTTAACACAAAGATTGAGTTTAATGAAGTTTTTGGCTGACGAAAATTATTGACTTCGCTGAGATGGGAAAGAACAACATGTTCCAATTTGTCGTGCAGGACTTCTTTTAATAATTTTTTTGTCGCCTCATTCGAGAGATGGCCGGTTCGGCTTTGAATTCTTTGCTTTATCGGCCACGGATAGGGCCCATCGATGAGCATGTCTATATCGTGATTCGCTTCAAGAACAAGAAGTGAACAGTTTTTCAGGTGCTCTTTAACCATTGATGTTGAGTGACCAAGATCCGTAGCGATACCGACCTTCACCCCGTTCTGTCCAACCGTAAACCCGGCCGGGTCTTCTGCATCATGTGAAACTGAAAAAGGATGCAATGTTAGATCTTTTATTTGAAAAGAAGAACCGCATTCAAAATACTTAAAATCCTTGACCGATCCTATTTGGTTGGCCGCGGTCTCCGTTTTTTCGCTGATATAAACAGGCAGGTCAAAACGGCGGGCAAGAACGCCTACTCCCTGAATATGATCAGAGTGTTCATGGGAAACGATAATAGCATCCAGGCTTTCCGGTTGAATCTCTTTGGATGCCATCCTGCGTTCTAATTCTATTCCGGAAAGTCCGGCATCGATAAGGATAGACGTTGAACCACCTGAGACATAAATAGCATTGCCCTTACTGCCGCTGCTCAGTACGCAAACTGCTACGGTATGGTCGGGTTCCAAATTTTTCCTCAATCTAAAAATCCAATTAGTTTCCGGTCATAAATGGCTCCTTTTGCCCAATTTCTGTGTCAGACTCAAATTTTATTCCTCGAAATACTCCATGTATTCCTGCGGTTAAAATTATCGCCTTCCTTGAAATTGAACAAAAATTGCTCATTTTAACAGGTATAAGAATGTTGAATGCACGCCGAGGCGGATAAATCTTTGGAATTGTTTGTGCGATGTACAACTGAGTACACCTCCGCACAATTCCTTGATTTTCTTGACCTTACGGAAAATTGCTTATTTAGGGATCGGAAACATATTTAGTACCCATTTTAAAATTTAATGAATGTGCACTAATTAATATCAATTCATCGCATAGGCCAAGAAGTATTTCAGTAACCCACTTTAAGAATTTTCACAAATGCGGAAAACAAAAACTTAAAACGTAACACCTATAACTTAAAACCGATTTACATAGATATAGCCCTTAGAAACGGATAGCCACATTTTAATTCCCCGTATGGCCAAAACCGCCGGCATTTCGCTCTGTTTCTTCAAGTGCCTCTACAACTTCAAGCTTGGCCTGATACACTTTTTTAATTATCATCTGAGCAATTCGATCGCCCCTGTGTAAAATATACGCTTTTTTTCCCATATGAATAACGGCAATTTTCACTTCTCCCCGGTAATCCGAGTCAATGGTCCCTGGGGAATTAACAATGCTTATACCGTGTTTGACAGCAATCCCGCTCCGGGGACGTATCTGTCCTTCATAGCCCTCCGGAATGGACATCGCAAAGCCTGTGGGCACCAAAACAATATCTCCATGGTTTAGGTGAATATCATTTTCAATCGCCGCGCACAGATCCATGCCGGCAGATTGCGGCGTCATGTAGCGTGGAAGAGGAATGTCTGAATCCTTATCTGGATGGATTCTGCGAAGTTGAATAACAAGCGGTTGGGCCATTTTATCTCCTAAATTGTACTAGTTCTTGCTGCCTAAACTGGGTTGATACCTGAATTTTTCACGAAGTGGAGATTTTCATAGTCACTTTTATTATCAACAGGGCCCAGGATTGTTAGAGCGTAGTCTTCTGACTGGAAAAGGCTTTCGGCTACAGCGAGAATATCATCCGTTGTTACGGCTTCAATTTTTTCTATAACCTCCTGAATTGGGATGTAACGTCCAAAATGGATGTCTGTTTGCGCCAATCGTACCATATGGTTGTCCACACTTTCAGCGGACAGGAGTAAATTACCTTTTGTGTGTTCCTTTGCATTGGTAAGCTCGGATGTGGTTACGCGCTGTGAACTCATTTTGCGTAGTTCTTTTATTGTCACATCAATGCATTCGGTCGCACGGGCGTGATCAACACCCGCATATACACCGAACATGCCTGTGTCGAAATAAGAGTTTACAAAAGAATAAACTGAATAGGCAAGCCCCCTTCGCTCACGTATCTCCTGAAATAAACGTGAACTCATGTTGCCGCCCAAAATAGTGCTTAATAATGAAAACTCATAACGGCGCGGATCTGTTATAGACAGCCCCCTTGTCCCAATACAGATATGCGCCAGTTCGAGTTCTCTATGGTGAAGGTCAACGGTTGAAAGCCCTTCTGGTGTAACACGTTCAAATTGCTCTGTATTTTGCTCCACAGCTTTAAAGGGCGCCTCTAGTTTATCCACGAACCAGGCATGATCAATATTTCCAGCTGCTGAAATAACGATTCGATCCGGTCGGTAAAAACGGTTGAAAAAACTTTTCACTGCCTCTGGTCCAAAGCTTACAATATTTTCACGGCTCCCCAAGATGGAACGCCCAAGCGGATTATCTCCCCAATATGCATTTCCGGAAAGGACATGGATATATTCGTCAGGACTATCTTCAACCATCCCGATTTCCTGCAGTATTACCGGCCGTTCTTTTTCAATTTCTGTCTCGTCAAATACCGAATTTAAAAAAATATCAGAAAGGATATCGATCATGGTATGGGTATGCGAATCAAGAACCTTCGCGTGAAAGCATGTGTTTTCCATGGAAGTAAAGGCGTTGCTATGCCCGCCGATGGCATCAAATTCTTTCGCGATCTGAAACGCATTCCGCCGCTTTGTCCCCTTAAAAATCATGTGTTCAATCAAATGGGATAGACCGTTTTCTTCCAGAGATTCATCACGGGCGCCAACATCCACCCACACACCCATTGAAACAGAGCGCACATTGGGTATCTGCTTGCTCAAAATCCGAATACCATTTTTAAGTGCTGTATTATTTATTAGATTTTCATCCATCTTGTTCTAGCACCGCTTTACGGCTGAGCCTTATCTTCCCATCCCGCCCGACTTCAAGTACTTTCACCTTTATAATTTCTCCTTCTTTAACGACATCGGAAACCTTTTTCACACGCTGAGGCGCCAGTTGAGAGATATGAACAAGTCCATCCGTACCGGGAAGTATCTGAACAAATGCGCCAAAATCGGTTATTTTCACGACGGTTCCTTCATACACTTCTCCCACTTCTGGCTCAGCAGTAATTTCATTAATCATCCTTAACGCCTCTTCCGCTTCCTGGGTAGAGACCGCTGCAATTTTCACAGCGCCTGAATCATCGATTTCAATTTGCGTGTTTGTTTCTGCCTGTATGGCCCGGATCACTTTTCCGCCAGGCCCGATGATATCACGTATTTTATCGGGATTAATTTTGATGGTAATGATCTTCGGCGCATAGGGAGAAATCTCTTCTCGGGGCACATCTATGGAGTCCAGCATTTTATCGAGGATATGTAAGCGTCCCACGCGCGCCTGCTCAAGCGCCTTTCCCATTATATCTTTTGACAGTTCAAGAATTTTGATATCCATCTGAAGCGCTGTAATTCCATCTTTTGTACCGGCCACCTTAAAGTCCATATCACCTGTGTGATCCTCGTCTCCCAGGATGTCTGACAAAATAACAATCTGGTCTCCTTCCTTTACCAATCCCATGGCAATACCTGACACCGGGGCTTTAATGGGCACGCCACCGTCCATGAGAGCCATCGTGCCTGAGCAGACGGTTCCCATAGACGAAGAACCATTCGATTCCAACACTTCTGATACAAGACGGATGGTATAATCAAATTCTTCTTTTGCAGGAAGTACCTTTTCAAGCGCTCGTGTGGACAGCCCACCGTGTCCGACATCTCTTCGGCTGGGCCCGCCGAGCCGCTTTACTTCTCCAACAGAAAAGGGCGGGAAGTTATAATGAAGCATAAACGGTCTGAACACTTCACCGCTTAGGGTTTCCACGCGCTGCTCATCTCTTCCCGAGCCCAGTGTTAAAACACCTAATACCTGAGTCTCTCCACGTGTAAAAAGCGCTGAGCCATGAGGCCGCGGCAAAATCCCCGGCTGGCATGATATGTGACGAACCTCATCAAATTTCCTGTTATCAATACGCCGGCCTTTTTTCAAAACTAGATCCCGTGAAATTTTTCTTTTTACATCGTCAAATATATCATAGACTTCATCCTTTCTTTCAGCGAAGTCATCTCCAAGCTCTTCAAATATTTTGGACTTTACTTCACGAACGGCTCGTTGTCTCTCCATCTTTCCCGGTGTGATGATCGCATCACACAGCGGATCGTAGGCTTTGGATTCAACGATTTGAACCAGTGCATCATCTTTAACGGGTGGATCATAAGGGCGTTTCGGTACACCAAAAGCTTCCTTAAGCCTTACTTGCATATCAATTATCGGCTGAATAGCTTCATGGGCAAAAAAGATCGCTTCCAGAACATCCGATTCGCTGACAACATCGCCGCCTCCTTCTACCATGACGATACCTGTTTTCGAACCCACAACAAATATATTAATATCTGAGGAGTCACATTCACTGATGGTTGGGTTAATGACATACTGGCCATCAATCCGACCCACACGTGCACATGCGATGGGTCCCTCAAAAGGAATATCAGATATCTCAAGAGCGGCTGAAGCACCAATCATCGCAAGAAAGTCGGGATCATTTTCCTGGTCCATTGATAATACCGTTGCAATCACCTGTGTCTCATATCGATATCCTTTCGGAAATAGCGGCCGTATGGGCCGATCAATCAGGCGCGCAGTTAAAGTCTCCTTCTCGCTGGGCCTCCCTATTTCACGCCGGAAATAGTTTCCCGGGATTCTTCCTGCCGCATAAATTTTCTCCTGATACTCAACCGTCAGCGGTAAAAAATCCTGCTTGGTCTCCTGATTTGATGAAACCACTGTTACAAGTACAATCGTTTCGCCATATTGAACCACCACAGAGCCTGATGCCTGCTTGGCAAGTTTTCCAGTTTCAATGGTCAGTGTTTTGCCGTTAATTTCAGTATTAAATGAATTTTCCATATGTCTCTCCTGATTTTCTTCCATAAAAATATACTATTTCAAATGATATTCTTATAATGAAGAAATCACTTTTTTCTAACAAATTACAATAAATGCAAAATTCCCGCTTAAAATTATAAGAAGACTCTTAAAGCTATGCCGGTCTAATACATGCCGGCTAAAAAAGCGGGCCATGCCATAACAGCTAAAGCTGTATAAAAATGAACAATCTCCGGAATGTCTATCGCCTAAGACCCAGGACGTCGATGATTGTCCGGTAGCGATTAACATCTTTGCTTCTTACATAATTAAGAAGTCTCCGACGCCTCCCGACAAGCTTCAACAAACCTCTTCTTGAATGATGATCTTTTTTATGGATCTTCAGGTGGTCGGTGAGGTAAGAAATACGATTTGTCAGCAGCCCTACCTGAACTTCTGGTGAACCGGTATCACTTTCGTGTAATCGAAATTTCTCTATAAGCGTTTTCTTATTTTCCGATGTTAAAACCACTTTCTGTTTGCCTCCTCTGGCCATAAATATTCAGGCCTTTTTTGTTTGCTTAACTTTAAAAAAATAATATCCATTTTCGTAAAAACATAAAACCTACTCATTAAGTATGATGATTTCGAAAAAATCAAAACTGTAATGGCAAAGATAAAAGTTCATATTCAAGGCGTAAATCCCGAAGAACGAGGCGTACTTACCGTACGCCGCAGTCACGAGGGATGCAGCGCAACGCAGTCCCGCCATCGGCGGGATTACGAAGCCATTAAGTATACCTATCGCTGGAACACACAGCAATAAGCATACTTTTCAAAGAGCTTATCATAGCTCAATATGGCAAGAAGATCTCTGTTTGAATCAACAGCCTTTAGTATGCTTTTCCTGTTTTTCGTTTCAACAGGGGTTAAATCTTTAATCGTTAAAGGGTTCCCATTTAAAATTTTTTTCTCTAAAACACCGTTTACAAATATCTCGGGTACGTCGGGCAGCGCATCCGCCATACCAACGATCCGGACAGCCAAAAGCTGTGGCATACTTTCGGATTGCGTCAACATTTCCAATTCTGGCAATGTCAATGCGTCCTCAATAGCAAACCCGCTGCTTTCGGTTCTTCTCAATGCTTTAAGGTGACCGCCGCATCCGAGATGCTTTCCAATATCCGAGCAAAGTGTCCGAACATAGGTTCCCGCAGAACATGTTATCTCAAATTGAACCAACGGCAGCACAATTTCTTTTATTTCAATAGATGAAATATGCACACGCCTTGGCGGTTTCGATACGGCCTTCCCGCTTCTCGCGAGCTTATGAAGCGGAACCCCCTTGTGCTTCAAAGCTGAATAAACAGGCGGAAACTGTTCAACAGTACCTATAAATTTATCAAATACATCTTTAATCGCCTCTTCAGAAAACTCCACCCTATCTGATGTTGAAATTATAGTCCCTGTTGAATCCTGCGTATCTGTTTCAACTCCCAGATGGAGAACCGCAAAATATTTTTTGTTTCCCCGCAAAAGAAAAGTAGCCAATTTTGTTGCTTTATTCATACAACAAATCAAAACACCCGTTGCAAAAGGATCAAGTGTCCCCGTATGACCAACTTTTCTGACGCCGCACAGTTTTTTTACAATTGCCACCGCCCTGGCGGATGTAATGCTTGCGTGTTTATCAATAACTAAAAGGCCATTTATATCATGTCCCATACATCAAGGTCATAGCTTATTCGCCAAATTAAATATTTTTGACTTTATCCCGGCAAGAGGTGATTCGATACTGAATCCCGCTGCCGTAGAATGACCCCCACCTCCATAAAAAGTAGCAATTTCACCCACATCAACCGTTTCATCTGAACGAAGGCTGACATGATACGTTTTACTGGTACCTTTGTTCCCGTTATTCTTGTGTTGTTCAAGTATCAGGGCCGCTATCTTTACATCCTCAATCCCTTTTGCATAGTTTATGAATCCATCAACATCATCAGGTTTTGTGTTTGTTTCATCAAACATTTCTTCAGTAACCGTCATAACAGACAATTTGCCATTCTTAGAAATTTCAATGGAGTCAATGGCCCTGTTTAACAACTTGATGCGTCCTAAAGAATAGGTACCGTAAACATATTGAGCAACAAGATATGGATCTGCCCCTAAAGCGATCATCTCTTCACAAATCGCGAAAGAATCTTTGTTTGTATTTGAAAACCGAAAAGAACCGGTGTCTGTCATAATTCCCGTGTATATTGAAATGGCGATAACGTTGTTTATCGGCACATTCATCTTTTTAATCAAACGGTAAACGATTTCAGCAGTTGCGCACGCAGTTGTATCGATCAAAGAATAATTGCCAAATTTGGTATTGGTAATATGATGATCAATGTTTATGACCGTTGGAATTTTTTCGATAATCGAAGCGGCATCTCCAACCCTGTAAATATCACCGCAGTCAAGAATTATTGCTGTTTGAAACTGGTTTTCAGCATTTATTTCTTCCACCATACGATCCGATTCAGGCAGAAATCTGTACACAGCCGGAATGGGACTTTCAGTATAAAATGTCACATGTTTACCGAGCGACTCAAGTGCAAGTCCTATGGCCAATGAAGACCCGATGGCATCTCCATCTGGATTGATATGAGAGGCAATCAGAATAGGGCCGCTCTGTTGCAGGTGTTGTATAATTTTATCCATTATTATTGTATTGATTTTAGCACTTGATCTATATGTGCACCATAATCTAAAGATTCATCATAATAAAATTTAAGTGCCGGCATGTAGCGCAATCCCAGCTGCCGTCCGAGCTTTTTTTTCAGATATCCCACAGCACTGTTAAAGCCGTCGATAGCCCCGCTTCGTGCTTTGAGGTTGCCTGACGTGGTAAAGTAGATTTTAGCTTGTTTCAGGTCGTCAGACATTTTAACACCCGTAATCGTTACCATCTCAAGACGGGGGTCTCCAATCTCTTTTTTTAATACTTCTGAAAGCACTTCATGCAAAAGGCCCCCTACTCTTTCAGCTCGAGAAAACGGTTTCATAATTGAATAATCTCTATTTCGCTGTTAACGATTTCCGCCAATCCCATACCTTCAGCAAAGTTTAATACTTTATCTACTTTCGAATTAACAACGGCTTTATTGTTTCCAACAAGCACAAAACCAACCTCAGCACTTTGATACATATCATTTAAGTCAATCTCCGCAACGGATACATTAAAAGTATTACGGATCCTGCCAATCATCGACTTTATAATTTTGCGCTTACCTTTCAGAGATCGGCAGCCATGGAGCCTCATCCTAATAATACCGCAGCCAACAACCATCTGATGTAACGCTCCTAGTCTTTAAGTACCGGTTTGATCTCCTCGAGATAATAGCATTCTATTGTATCGCCAACTTTGATATCATTATAATTTTCGATGCCGATGCCGCATTCATAACCGCTTTGTACTTCCTTGGCATCGTCCTTAAAACGCCTCAGGGAAGAATTTCGGCCTTCATATAAAATAACACCTTCCCGGATAAGTCTTAGCAGGCTTCCCCTTTCAATCTTTCCATCCGTAACATAGCTTCCCGCGATCGCGCCTATCTTTGGAACATGAAAGACTTCACGAACTTCAGCCCTTCCAAGAATTCTTTCTTCAAAGGTAGACGCCATCATACCAAGGACTGAATCCTTCAAATCTTTTATCAGGTCATAAATAACCGTGTAAAAACGCATATCCACGTTCTCTTCATCAGCCATATCCTGAACTCTTGCACTTGGCCGTACATTAAATCCAACAATGATCGCATTGGATACTGCCCCAAGAGAAACATCTGATTCGGTAATAGTGCCTGTAGCGCTATGAACGATATTTATTTTTACTTCAATATTTGACAACTTTTGCAAAGAATCGTTTATGGCCTCAATCGAACCATGCACATCGGCCTTTAAGATCAGGTTAAGTTCCTTGATACCACCTTCTTGAATATGTTCATAAAGATTTTCAAGGCTGATTTTGCCGGGCCTGGTCAGGTCTTTCGATCTCTGCTTCTCGGAACGATGCAGACTTACCTGCCGTGCATTTTTTTCATCAGCAATAACCATTAACTCATCACCCGCCATGGGCACACCTGAAATACCAACAACCTCAACAGGCATTGATGGACCAGCCGTTTTCACTTCCCGGCCAATATCATCGAGTAATGTTCGCACTTTTCCATAGTGGACTCCGCAAACAACCATATCGCTTACGTGTAGTGTTCCTCCCTGAATCAGTACCGTGGCAACGGGACCTTTTCCGGCATCGAGTTTTGCTTCAACCACATGTCCGGAAGCAGGCTTCTCCGGGTTCGCCTTCAACTCTAAAACCTCAGCCTGCAAGAGAATCATCTCAAGAAGCTCATCTATGCCTTGATTCTTTTTCGCCGAAACCTTGACAAAAATGGTGTCTCCTCCCCATTCTTCGGAAACCAGTCCGGCGTCCGAAAGCTCCCGCTGAACCCGCTCAGGATCTGCGTTATCTTTGTCAATCTTATTTATTGCCACGATAATTGGCACCTCTGCCGCTCTTGAATGGTTGATGGCTTCGGTGGTCTGAGGCATGACACCATCATCCGCAGCTACTACCAGAACAACAAGGTCCGTTATCTTTGATCCCCTTGATCGCATGGCAGTAAACGCCTCATGTCCCGGTGTGTCCAGAAATACAATTTGACCCTTAGAGGTGGATACATGGTAAGCACCGATATGCTGTGTAATGCCGCCGGATTCGCCATCCGCCACTTTTGTTTCACGAATAACGTCAAGCAAGGAAGTCTTTCCATGATCTACATGGCCCATAATGGTTACAACGGGAGGCCTCTCAACCATTTTCCCCGGATCATCTTCTTCTTTTTTAATAAGCAGATCTTCTTCAAAGGCGGCCCTTTCCAGTTCGTAATTGAATTCTCCGGCAACCAAAACAGCCGTATCAAAATCCAAAGCCTGGTTAACCGTCGCCATAACCCCCATATTCATTAATGACTGTATTAATTCGCCCGCTTTTATCCCCATCCTCTTCGCCAGCTCTGAAAGAAAAATGGACTCGTCAATTTTAATTCTTCTCTTAATTGCCTTGGACGTTGTTATTTCCGTTTTTTGACCTGTCGCTACCTTGGCTTTCCCCGACTTTCGGCCTTTTCTGCTGCGTATTCCTCTGTCGTAAAGTTCTTCCCCTTCAATAATGGATTTACGCCTGAATCCGCTCTTTTTCTTGAATACTTTCCCAACCTTTTCTACTTCTTCCGGCTTTACTTTCGCGCCCTTCTTCTTTCCTTTTTTATCAAGTTTATCCGAGGGCGGCGGCTGAACGACCGGTTCAACTTCTTTTATTTTTAATACCTGCTCTTTACCTGTTTTTGCTTTTTTCTTCTTTAGCAGTTTTTCCTGCACAGGAACTGTCGGCAGCTTAATAATTTTTGCCGCTACTTCTTTCTTTTTGGGCTTAGCCGCTTTCTTTTTGGGTTTTAATGCAGTCTTTTTGCTTGCGGCCGCGTCTTTTTTACCTTTCTTCTTATCATCCTTGACTTCTGTCTTTTCTTTAGTTTTTTTCGCAGCAGTTTCCTTTTCTGCAGGTTCCTCTATTTGCTGTATAGCTTCTTGCTGTTCCGCAACGATTTCCTCTTCAGGCTCCACATCCGTTGCAGCGGAAATTTCGGCCTCAACGTCCACTTCCTCAACATCGGGTTTTTTGGCCTTAGCTTTTTTGCGCCTCCGAATAACGGTGGGTTTTATTCTAACTTCGTCAAGCTTTTCTTTCTTTTTGCCAAAGATGCCGGCTTTGATGGACGCAACTGCCTCATCATCCAAAGAACTCATATGGCTGCTCACTTCAATGCCCAAGTCTGAAATCTTATCCACAAGATCCTGATTTGTCAGGTTAAGATCCCTGGCCAATTCATACACTCTGATCTTAGCCATCCATCCTCCTAAGTCCGCTTATTGAAAACCTTTCAAGGTTATTATTTGCCCGGCGTTCTTTTTTTATAGAATATGTATCGCTATATTTTTATTCTTCAGAACCCTCTGACGAGGAATCTTTTTCACCGGAATCTGATTCATTCAGACGTTCTTCGTTTAAATGTTCCTGTTCGGATCCTTCCACCTCACTATTTTGACCTATCGGATCTTCATCATCACCTTGGTCGGTTTTATCGACACTGTCTTCGCTTGCGCGACCGTCATTGCTTGAGGTGATATCAGTAGCCATCTCAATCAATTTTTCAGCAGTTCCTTCACCGACACCTTTGACTTGAAGCAGGTCTTCTACTGAAGCAGTGCTGATCTCTTCAACCGAGAAAAAACCCTTTTCATACAGTGCATCGGCCATGCTTTTCCCAACACCCGGCAAATTTAACAAGGACTCATAGCCGCTTTTCATGGCCTCTGTATATTGCTCATCGCTTTTCACATCCAAATGCCACCCGGTTAATTTAGAAGCCAGCCTTACATTCTGCCCGCGTTTGCCTATGGCAATGGATAGAAATTCATCCGGCACAATCACTTCCATTGCCTGATTTTCTTCATCAATAACGACTCTGGATATTTCAGCCGGCGCCAAAGCGTTGCATACAAACTTTGCGGGATCTATATGCCAGGAAATAATATCAATTTTTTCACCCCGAAGCTCCTGTACAACATTTTGAACCCGGCTTCCTTTCATCCCGACACAAGCCCCGACAGGATCAATATCCGTGTCATCGGACGATACAGCAATTTTTGAGCGAATACCCGGTTCACGGGATGCTCCAAGAATTTTCACAATGCCTTCACTAATTTCCGGCACTTCAGTTTTAAATAGATTTATTAGAAAATCCGGATGCGTCCTTGAAAGAATAACCTGGGGGCCACGCGTTTCATGACGGACATCGACAATATATGCACGGATACGATCACCACGCCGATACGTCTCCCGCGGCAGCAATTCACGATAATGAATAACGCCTTCGGTACTCCCAAGATTGATGATAATATCTCCGCGATCAACCCGCTGAACAATTCCGTTTACAACTTCGCCCTTTCTTTCAATAAAATTTAAAAATACCGCATCACGCTCGGCATCTTTCATCTTTTGAATGATCACCTGCTTAGCGGATTGCGCAGCTATTCGACCGAAAGTTGTCGTATCCATCTTTGTGCCTAAACTATCACCAACTTCGCACTCCGGGTCCAGCTTTCGGCCTTCCTCAAGACTGATCTCCAGGTCTGGCTCAGTAACTTCTTCCGCAACGTCTTTGAACTGGAAGACTTCGATTTCGCCCGTTTCTTCATTGTATTGAATTTCAATATCTATTTTGCTCCCAAACTTCTTGCGAGCAGCAGATTTTAGGGCCTCTTCAAGTGCCTTGATAAGGACTTCACGCTCAATGCCTCTATCCTTACTGACCTGCTCAACGACACGTTTGATATCTGACATTAACATCCGTTTTCTCCGTGATATATCGAATAATACTTATTAACGTTAATATGTTGTTTTTCCTTCTTGCAGCGTTAGCTGACAAGTCGCGCTTTTATTATCTCCTTAAAGGGAATATTCATTATTTTATTATCAATCGATACAGATACATCTTCATTGGATACCCCCAAAAGAGTCCCCTTAAAATTTTTTTGCCCACTTAACGGCTTATCCGTCCTTATTTTAACCCGCTTTTCTTTAAACCTTTCAAAATCCTTTAGCTTTACCAGGGGCCGATCTAAACCCGGCGACGATACTTCCAGGTTATAAGGCTCATCATTTTCAAAACCTACATCTAAAATATCTCCGGCCTGGCGGCTTATAGCCGTGCAATCATTCAGTGTCACGCCTCCCGGCTTATCAATATAAATTCTGAGTATTCGACCACCCGCTTCCCGCTGGTATTCAATATGAACCAGCTCAATTCCTTCTGCATCGCACAACGGCTCTATAAGCTCATAAGCGATAGAAGCGATTTCCTTATCGCTTTTTCTTTGATCTTCCTGAAGCTCGATGGTCGCCGCATTAAATGCTTTGCCTCTTTTGCGCTTCTCATAACCCATTGCTCAAAACCGCCCTTAAAAAAACAAAAAACGGGCTGTCGCCCGCTTCCCATCATTATTCGGATAGATTCACTTCAAGTGGTTTAAATTATCAATTCATGCAAATAACCATAGAAATAAATTATCTCCACCCCACGCATACATAACGAACTACCCTAACCACCCTTTTTTTAACGAAAAACCGGGCTTTTCTTGGAGCGGGCAACGAGATTCGAACTCGCGACACCAAGCTTGGGAAGCTTGTACTCTACCAGCTGAGCTATGCCCGCTTCGAGACACACTTAATTATGCTAAAATTATAGGCTTGTCAATAATTTTCGGTATTTTATATAAAGAAAAGGCTGTGATGTGATAATTAAACAGTGGATTTGGAATTTAAAAGGAATATCATCATGATGAGAAACTCATGGAGACATAATCATGATACGGTAACAAAAGGATAGAAAATCATGACGTCCACGAAAAATGTAGCGCTGTAGCTCCGGCTCCTTCCCAGGATTTTACCAGAAATTTCGATTTTACATCTTTACATCCGCATATTTCGAGGATTTTCTCCACCCATCCTTGGGCGACAATATAGGAAACCTGGAAATCCGGGTCAAAATCTTTATACGCGACTTCCATTTCATTATCTGAAATAAAACTTACAGAGAGTTCACCAAAGTCATACATTAGCTTGAACAATGATATGAACTTTTCCATAGCGGTTTTATAATTTTTTTCCTTTAACACGGATTTGTAAACGCTTTTTATCATTCCTTCACCTTGTGCATGACCCCATTGTTTACAAATCTCCATGTCGCCCTTTGCAATTACTTGTGCAAGGGCATTAAAGCATCTTTTATAAACATCATACGGATACCAACTTCCTAAGAGAATAGTCTTGGAAAGTAGGTTTTTATCTTCTTCTGTAAGCAAATTGTCGTAAGCGCCGCTTTTATCGGATTTAATTCCTTTTACAATTTCTATGAACATAGATCCTTTTACATGTCTCACGATAATCTGATATTATCTTTTCTGATAGCTAACAAGATATACGGAATAAGGTTCTCCCTCCTCTTTTCTTTTCAGCACCTCAACACCTTTGAAGATATATTTGTCCGTATACATTCTGACGATTCCTTCCCACATACCCGCATGAAAATCGGTTAAATGGGGCACATTTTCTCGCATATTCAGTGACGTCTCCGTTATGTTCTCCGTGTAGTATGCTCCAAGAACATCACCTCTGTTGTTCAAAAGGTAAAAATCCTGTATTATCTTGAACACGCTGATCGGATCAATAAAAGCATTTGCTGAAACAGATCTATGAGTCATTCATGATGATTTTATTGAGCCTTTTCCGAAGCATTTAACACCATATACTTTTGCCCAATGATTTACTCAAATCTTATTCAAAAACGGTGACTCAACGAATCTCATTACCAACTATCCTAATTTAACTTATCAACATTAATTCCAAAGATTATGACACCTATTACCTTGCCCTCACCCATAACCGGCACCGATACTTGAGTCAAATAGGATTGGGTGCTGTCATCGAAACTGACATCACTGATAAAAACATCTCCAGCCCCTTCTTTATAACTCTTTGTAAACTTGGCCTCATCTCCCTGCCAGTAATCAGATGTCTTATCTGTCAGAGCTACATTTGCACCCAGATTGTCCACTACAAATATCTCTTCATAAAAATCGTTTTCCTTTTTGATATTATTAAGATGCTGAGAACATGCTGAATTCATTAGTGAGTCGATAAAGTCGTCAGTACCAATGGTGTTGATCCATTTCTGGTCTATTTCTTTGACTTTCTCAAGTGTCTTTTTTTTGGCATTCTCGGCTTTAACTGCGTTAACAATTACTGAGTCAGAACCGAACTTGGCCAGAACGTTATGCGCAAAGCTTTTCACCTTGGCCGGAGCCTGTTCCCCGCCATATGCTGTCATGGAGCCCGCGGCTAAAAATGCACAGGCCATCAATATAATCGTTAATTTTTTCATTGGTTAATTTACCTCCTTAGGTGTTTTTTCTGATTGACACATTCCCAAAACACTTTTGCGCTTAAGCGCTCTGCTTATATTCTTCCACACCCGCATCCACTTCGATAATTTCATCAGCCATGTCGCCTGATTCCGCTGCGTCCACGTCCTTCTCTTCTGATATCTTAGCTTCCTCTTTCTCCACTTCAGCATCCGCTTCCTCAACCTTAAATATCTCAACAGACTCACGCAACTCATCAGATATTTTGGTAAGTTCTTTCATCGCAAAGGAAGTTGTCTGTGTTGCCTGGGCCGTATCCGAACTGATTTCACCAACTTCTCCCATGGCCGTCGCGATGCTCTCAGAAACCGCTGCCTGCTCCTCGGCAACATTTGAAATTGACTGAATCAGTCCCGAAAGGTTTTCCGCAACATTTTCAATTTCCTGGAGTTTCTTGTGAGCATCCCCGGCCAGCCTTGACCCATCAACAACTCGTTGGATACTCTCTTCCATACTTGTTCCTGCTTCGTTGATTTCATCCTGGATATTTTTAACAAGCGTATCAATCTGCTTTGCGGAACTTGTTGAACGTTCGGCAAGACGCTGAACCTCTTCAGCAACCACAGCAAAGCCCCTTCCCGCGTCACCGGCCATTGCCGCCTGAATGGAAGCATTCAATGCAAGGATTGATGTACGCTCAGAGATATCGTCGATGATTTGGACGATGTTTCCGATCTCCTGGGAGCTTTCCCCAAGACGCTTAATTGCCCGCGCTGTTTCCTGCACATTATCCCGTATGGACTCCATCGCCTTATTGGTATCCTCAACCGCCTTCGCGCCTTCCCTCGCATTTTCAGTAGATTGATTCGAGACAGCCGCAGACTGGGTCGCATTATCCGCAACCAATTGAGCAGATGAAACCAATTCGCCTACTGACGCCATCGCGTCTGAAACCTTAACAGCCTGTTCCTCGCTTTTTTCAACCATATTTTCCGCATTATCTCTAACTTCAGATGTTGTATTGCTCAATTTCAATGTCGCTTCCTTAACATCCCGAACAACGACACTGAGCTGCTCCGCCATGGCGTTAAAGCCGTCCGCGATCGCTCCTGTAATATCAGCTGACACCTCTGCGCGAACGGTCAAGTCACCTTCCGCCAAACCACTAACTTCGTCCATTAATCTCATAACCGATTCCTGCATCGAATCGCGTTCTTCACGTGTTTGAAGAAGCGGCAGAATATTATCGAGCAAAGTATTGAGTGAACTTGTCATGACACCCAGCTCATCTCTACTAAGAACCTGCCCGCGCGCCTCGAAATTACCAAGACCGATTTCCCCGAAAAGATCCATAATCCGCCGGACCTGCCCGGTCAGACCGCCAGACAGCGCAACAGCGATAACAATCGCTATAATTGATATGATGACAAACAAGGCTGCCGCAAATTTAAGCGCCGTAACAATTGGCGCCTGTACTTCATCCAGGCCAATCTGGGATACAAAGGCCCATTTAATACCATCAGGATTATTACTTGTCGGTTTCTGAATAAGCAGAGGAGCCCAGGAACTCAACACCTGTTTTCCAAGATAATCATTGATAACCTTTGTATCTGTAGCACCTTCCAGGGCGCTTTTCGTTGCTTCCGTATTAACGGGTGAAATTGGATTTAAAACAGCTGATTCAACCTTTAACGCCCCCGTAAATCGTGACTCAGATCTAAACAGGTTGTCCTGGCCCACCAGATATGTTTCACCCGTTTGCCCCAAGCCTGACCGCTCACCCATAACTGTAGCAATTTTATCATTGGAAACGCGCAACACCAGTACACCGATGACTTTCCCGCCAGTGGGTCTTGAGGTAATAGGCGATGCGATGTAAGCTGAAGGCGTTTTTGAATCCCCTAAAAAGTCAAAGTCTGAAATAATTGTGGTATCCTGTTTTGCATCTTTTGCCCTTAATGCCAGAAACAATTTAAATATATTGGTTGAATTGTATTTCCTGGACAAAATGTTGACGCCAAAAAAGTCCTCTTTTGCCACAGAATACAAAACATCACCGTCCTGGTCGACTAAATACAAGTCACTGTAACCGTTTTCCCGAACAAACCGCCTAAACACAGGGTGCCAAGTTGCGTGAGCCTTGCTGTAGTCACTCCCATCACCTCTGTCTACAACTGATTTTCCTTTATAAAGCTTTTGAATCGGCTCGAGTCCTTTTTCATGCCCGCCTTTTCGAGTCGTCTCTTTGGGTTGCAGCTTGCTAACAGCTTCATGGAATGCATCTGCAGCTTCTATAACTACCGGACTTGCGGAGAGCACTCGTGCATCAGATCGTTGTTCATTAAACCATGCTCTAACCTGATTCGATTTAATGGTTCTTACAGCCTCCAGGTTATCAAATGATTTCTCCATTAACAGACTTCTTGACAGGTTGGTTCCCAGAAAAATACTCGCAATTAAAGGGATCATAACCAGCGCAATCAATGAAACCAGCAATTTATTTCGAATACTACTAAAAATTGCTAGAGAGGGTTTCCATCCCTTAAGCTTGTCAAGAAACTTGTTAAGGAATTCTAGTTTTAGTTTCATATCGTTAACCTCCTTGTTATTTCACTTCTTATATGTTTATTCTAATATATTGAAAACATGTCCAACATGTTGTAATAATAATTAATTTCAGGGACAAAATGATTGGGCATAATTTGAGCATACTCCACCATCCATCAAATCTGACCCATTCTAAAAACTTCAGACAGGTACTAATTTGATGCAAATCCAAGCATTTATCGGTTTTCATCCCAAAATGCCGGGATTTTATGCATTCCAAAGTTTATTGGAATACAAGCATGTTGCAACGAGGTATGAACCGACGAAAGATTATTCTTTCAAAAACTGGACAATTCCTTCCTCTCGCCATACCTTCAGCGTTTTTTCATCCTTGGAAGCAATCTTTACCCCAATGGCGTTTACCGGCGCGTCATACTTCTTTTGGATTTCGATCCAGTTCTTTTTTACTGCAGGATCTACTGCCATGACTTACCTCCTAGTTAAAGTAACTGCTTACGCTTAACAATTTAACTTCTTTCCCTTGACATGCCAACGCAACCATCATTGTTGGCTTACTTCTTCACAAACTCATCAATCCCTTCTTCTTTCCAGATGTTCAGGGTTTTTTCATCCTTGGGATCAATCTTTACCCCGATTGCGTTCACTGGAACATTGTGCTGCCTTTGAATCTCTATCCAGTTTTTCTTTACTACAGGGTCTACTGCCATAACATCCTCCTTTTCTTATTTTTTGAAAAATTTATTGAAAACTTTTTAATAAGTCTTCAATAGATGAAACGCTATAATATTCAGGGGCTTTCGGGCCGACAATGGCGATTGCCGTTTGTTTTAAAAATTTGATTAAAGACTCACGTGCCATCCTTTCGAGCATACGGTTATCCACCGCATCTATTTCCCCTATAATTTCTTCTGCTGGAATATATCTTCCAAAATACTGCTCCTGTGTCGCAAGCTGACTCATTCGTGTACTGGTAATCTCGCCTGAGATGATGTGCTGCCCTCTGATTTGCATTTTCGCCTTCCATAACTCTTCTTCATCTGCAGGCTCGTCTAACGTAATGAGCCTCCACAATTCGACAAGGGTTAACCCTAAAACCTGCATGAGATATTCCGGCTTGGTACTCCCTTCAATAACTAGCACACCGTCATCTTCATACGCATGATATTGCGAACTTATTTCATACACCAGCCCTCTTTCTTCGCGCATCCGCCGATAAAGCCTTGAGCTAATTCCGCCGCCGAGTATGGCATTGAGCAAATGAAAACCATAGCGGTCCGGATGCGCATACGGAAAAGCCCTAATACCTAACGAAAAATAAGCCTGGGAAACAGATGCATGCTCAATGGTAACCCCAGCCGTATACGATGGCGGACCATTATCCGTAGGAATGCTTTCACCCATCAGGCTCCAGAAGAAATCTCTTACTTGCGCCACAAAATCACTATGCTCAAGATTTCCGGCTGCAGAGACGATCATCCGATTCGGCAGGTAATGTTTATGTACAAAATAAATGACGTCTTCACGCGTTAACGGCTTAACTGTCTCAGGCCATCCAAAAATCGGACGTCCAAGGGCATGATCAGCCCAGATGGATTCCTTTAAGATCGAGTGTACTTTCTTAGAAGGCAGATCATTCGAGGCATCTATCTCACGCATGATCACGCCTTTTTCTCTTTCCATGTTCTCTTCCGGATAAATTGAATTAAGCAAAAGATCACTTAAAAGTTCCAGTGCATACGTACGGTAATCGTCCAGCACCGTAGCCGTATAGCATGTATAATCCCTGGCAGTAAAAGCGCCCATCTGTCCTCCCGCAGTATCCATGATACTGGCAATTTGCGTCGCGTTTTTACTGCTCGTGCTTTGGAACATAGCATGTTCTATCAGGTGTGCCAGACCGCATTCTTCCGGGCTTTCATCCCTGGGACCCGCATTGATTAATACGCCCATTGAAACCGACCTTACGCCCGGCATACTTGCTGTTACGACCCGTATGCCGTTTTCGAGTACGGTCTTTTGATACCTGTTTTCATGACCGGATGTATCTGTATTCCCATTGTCCGTTTTTAAGCTTTCGAACTCGGTCACGTTTGCTGGCTGCCCCATGGTTTTTTGCTTTCCTTTATTATTTACTTCTGTGTCAGACATAAGATTTTTAATGTTACCGATGCAATCATTGTTATTTAGCCTTTATAACTGATTTCTCCTTGAAACAATTTATCTGTTTCAGGAACCACTATGTAACCTTTATCCCACTCAAAGACACCTTTTACGAGTTCATGATTCATCCACCCATTGGATGTAACCAACTCATTCGAATCTGGAATGGAAATCATTTTAGTTTCCCTTTCCGTTCGAATTGCGATTCGCATTTCCCCCACATCTTCTTGTGTTCCCAGCGCAGACCGTATAACAATAAATCGTTGGCTTTGGCCCGCTTCAGCGAGCGGCAATCCAAGGTATCGCTCCAGTGAAATCACAGGAATTGTCAAGTCACGCCACACGGTAATTCCTTCAATAAACGGCGCTGAAAACGGGACATCATAAACGGATAATTCTCTCTGAATATCTTCAACCTGGTAAAGGCTGAAAAGAAAATAAATTTGCTTCCCGTCAACGTATGGCGTCGTTGCCGAACATATTAACACCTTATGGTCAACGACTTCTTCTTGACTCTGTTTTTTCACTTATTCTACCCTTTATGCTTCTCATTTATTTTAGATAGCTGATTCACTATTCGCATCCGCTCTTATGCCTGATGGATTTAAAATCAAAACAGGCAGATTATCTTTTATAGTAACCTTTGGAAAATACGTACACGAACGCTTTCCAAAAACCGGTGAAAGGTCTTTAATAAACTCATTTTCAATTTCAACGGCCCCTTCAATTTGATGTGCAAGAAAAACCATGTGACCCTCTTCATCTTTTACCAGCATGGCTTCACCATTGCCTTTCCTTGTTTCATCAGCGAATCCGCCGAACATAGCCGGCAAATCGTAAAGTGGGACGTCAGTTCCATCCAGTTTGATCTTTACTTTCTTTGCTTTACTTGCACGCTCACTAAAAAGCTCCTCTTTTTGGTACTTCTTTTTTACAAATTTCTGGTCTATTGCAAAAAGAGTGTCATACACTTTAAATAAAATCAGTTGTTGCATGTATATACCTTTTCGATCTAAGCGGGCCTTTTTGGTTTTTCTATAACCAGCGATTCATTATTAACTACTTACACCTGTCAATCTCATTACAATATCGATAAACTCATCATCTTTATACGGTTTTACAACAAAACCTCTTGCACCAAGGCTCATCGCCTTCTCACGATGCTTTGAAGTTGCTCTGGATGTAAGCATAACAACAGGAGTGTTTTTAAAGCGTGACTGAACGTTCATCGCGTTTAAAAACTCATATCCATTCATTCTTGGCATCTCGATATCAAGCACAATCAGGTCAGGCTTGCTTTCCCTTATTCTTTCTAATGCCTCAACACCATCCTTGGCGGTTTTCGTTTTCCATCCTTGATTTTCCATAAGCCTAGCAACCACCTGCCTTACACTGACCGAATCGTCCACGATCAGTATTTCAAGTTGCTTGCCGATTATGGGCCTAAAATCATCTTCACCGCCCTCGGTAATAATCGCTCCACCACCAATAAGCTCCTCGATATTTAAAATCGGCACCACACTCCCGTCACCAAGTATGGTTGCACCGGAAACACCTTTGACCTGTTTAAGGTGAGAACCTAAACTCTTGATAACGATCTCTCTTTTTCCGATCATATTTTCTATGGAAACCGCAACCCGCTTACCGCTGGTCTCAAGTAAAAGTACAATTTTATCATCCACTGCTTTGGATGAATCGCCGGCAGCTTGATCAGTATTTAACATTTTTCTCAAATTAAACAGCGGATAAACTTCACCCTCAATCTCCAACTCCCCTTCCATCTCATCAGGAATACTTCCGGGACCAAACCTGAAAATTTCGTTCACATCATTTAACGAAACAGCATACTGCTGGGTATCCATCCTGAACAAAAGTGCTTCAGCCACTGCTAATGTCAAGGGAATTCGAATCGTAAATTGAACCCCTTGATCTTTAACCGAATGGACAGATACAGATCCCTTTAGACTTTCTATGTTTTCTTTTACGACATCGAGCCCCACACCACGGCCGGAAAACTGAGTGACCTGTTCACTGGTAGTGAAGCCAGGCTGAAAAACTATTAATGCCAGTTCTTCATCTGACATCTGGTCAATGTTATCTTGAACGCCTGACGCGCGTACTTTCTCTCTGATCATCTCACAATCTAATCCTGTACCGTCATCCGCTATCCTTATGACAACCTGGTTCCCTTGTCTGGCAGCCCAAACTTTTATCGTTCCAAAGGTCGGTTTGCCTAACTCCTGGCGCAAGTCCTGGCTTTCAATCCCATGGTCAACAGAATTTCGGAGAATATGCATTAACGGATCTGTAATCCTATCCCAAATCTGTCTATCGAGCTCTATTTCCTCTCCTTCAATAATTAGCTTTACCTGCCTTCCAAGGTCCCGTGCCATTTCTCTGACTGTCTGGCGCATTCTGTTTGATATACTTGACATCGGCGTCATTCGAATAAGCATCATATTGTTCTGCAATTCGCTAAGAAGCACTCTCTGTCTATTTAAAAACCCATCGAGTTCACTGTAAATACTCAGCATCTGAGTGTTAATCGTACCCATATCGACGACTGCTTCAGCAAGAGATCGGATCATAAGATTAAATTCCGAATAGCGGTCCAATTCCAGTGAATCAAATTCTTCAAAAACACCTGTTGGAAGCACACTCCCGTCACCCGCTATCGCTGAGGATAATGTAGTCCCCAATCCCTGAATCGCTTTCACCTCATAGTCTGTTTCGAGATCACGCGCGATCGCTCTTAGTCTGTCACGGGAAAGTTCAAGCTCGCTTAATGAAGTGGTAAATGTTTCCATTTTCTGCTCACACCCACTTAAAGCGATGCTGAGCTCTCCCCCCAGGTTTACAAGATCGTCAACCTTTTCCATCTGGACTCTAAGGGTCTTTCCATAGCCGACATCAGTCGCCGCTTGAACCTGTTCTTCTAAATTTATCTTTTCAGGACCTGGTTCAAAGATTTCTACTGTTTCTTTTTTTTCGCTGATAACCGTTTCAACTTCTGATGCCTGTCCGTCATTGCTTTCAGTCTGCCCGGAAAAATCAGCACCTAATATTTCTCTAAATTTTTGACGTATCGTATCTAGTCTATCATTATCAACCTGTAGTGGGTTTATGATAAATATCCCTAGCAAATCTGTCGCGTCATACAGCAGTTCTACTAAGGGCCTGTCAATTTCCTTGGCTTCCTCATACAACCAGTCAAGCACATCTTCTATTTCATGCGCCCATCTTGATATTTCGGTCAGCTTAACCATTCCTGCGGCACCTTTGACCGTATGAACGGATCGCCGGATTTCTTTAATTGCATCCCGTTGTGAAGGCGTAATTTCGGTACGTTCAGACACCTGAGAATCAAGGATGTTTAGAAAACGCGCTGTGTTTTCCATGTGCTCTTCTGCTTCATCGTAAAAACTTTTGATTAAATCACTAAACAAGTCATCCGCTTCACCGGATCTACCTTCAATGTCTGAAATTGAACCTGTCTCCAAACCGGGTTCTGACTCCCACACAATAGTAAATGCCTCTTCATCTCCTTCTTCAGGCAAATCACGCAAGCGCCTATAAACGGATACCGCTTCCATCACCATTGCTTTATCATCCACTTCACCTGTAACAATTTCTTCACAGTAAGTATCGATTTGTCCAACTGTATGCAGCAGAGTGTTTACAACGCCCTCAGAAATGGTGATTTCTCCCGAAAACACATCATTCAGCGCATTTTCCATCTCCCCGGCAATATGACTTAACCCTATAAAATCTAACAATGATGACGCTCCCTTTATCGTGTGAACAAGCCGATGGGTTTCTTCAAGGGCATCCCATTTATTAGCATTCTCATGAAAGGATTGAATTCCTTCTTTTATCGGATCAATATAGCCTTTTACTTCTTCAATAAATCCTTTGACTGTATCATCAATAGGCGGCATAATTATGAATGCTCTCCTTAATTTATTTAAATATTATACAAATAACAATTTCTGCTTTTTGCAAATCTCTGATTTGGCGTTTAACTAAATTCAAAAAATACACTAAACAATATTTATGGCAATTACGCATTTTCAGCTTCCCTCTTCATTCGCGGATCTGACAGCAGCTTATCTACATCAACCACATACAGTGGTTTCTCTTCAGAAATTGACACATCGGAAATATAGGGCTCCAATTTTATCTCTAATTCCGTTTTGTCTATTGGCTCGTCTTTAATATCTGTATCTGTCTCATCCAGAGATACAATCCCCGCAATTCTGTCCACCAATAACCCTACCTTCATTTCATTGTTGTGTACGATAATAAAATGCGGTTCTCTAATTTTTATTTTCAAGGGCCAGCCAAAAAAGCCTTTGGGGTCAACGATCGACACAATTTCACCACGCACATTACTGATACCGAGAATCCACTCCGGAAGATTTGGCAAAGGTGTTACTTCAGGCATGCGGCCAATTTCTAATGCGCTGGTAATCGAAACTGCCATGGAAATATCTGCCAGAATAAATTTAATATACTGCTTTTCGGCAAATACGGTTGATTCAATTGCACCAATGTCTTCTAAGGCTTCCGTATTTTCAGGCTTCGTTCGCCGTTCAATTTCTCCCTCAATTCTATTTACCAGATCCATCAGGTCTGATTTAGAGCTGGTTTTTTGTGCTGCAGATTGATCCTTTTCATTCTCTTCAACTGATTCTTGCATTATAACCGTCTTCTCCTTTACAAAAACTATTTCCTAAACCTCGGCAACCAAAGGGCTTTGCTGTAAATTTGAAACATTCTTTGTTACTTACAAAAGACTTTCAGCCTTTGCCAACAGCTCATCACCTTTAAATGGCTTTGTCATATAAGCGTCAGCGCCCTGTTTCATTCCCCAAAACTCATCACTTTCCTGATTTTTGCTTGTCAGCAGAAGAATCTTTATATCTTTTAGTTCTGGTGTTGTTTTAATTTTACGGCATACCTGAAACCCGTTCATCTTTGGCATAATTACATCCAGCACAATAAGGTCTGGCTTCTCTTCTTCCGCCATCTTAATCGCTTCCTCTCCATCCATTGCCGTAATAACATCATAGCCTTTTGGAATAAACGGTTCCGTCATAATTTTTAATTCAGTTGGGCTATCATCCACGACCATAATCTTTTCTTTTGCCATTGTTCCTCCCATAGTATTTTTATTTAATTTCTATTTTCCTATACAAGCAAAATAATTATTGAAGATATTTCACCGCAATATCTAATAATTCATTAGGATCAAAAGGTTTTGTGAGATATTCATTTGACCCCGCCAGTTTCCCTTTTACCTTATCCATCATTTTGTCTTTTGCAGTAAGCATGATCACAGGGATATCTTTTAATGCCT
Organism: Deltaproteobacteria bacterium; assembly: GCA_019309685.1. Taxonomy (GTDB): domain Bacteria; phylum Desulfobacterota; class Desulfobacteria; order Desulfobacterales; family JAABPS01; genus JAABPS01. The sequence goes on along the minus strand of JAFDFT010000002.1, from coordinate 12,545 downwards.
GCTTTTTCTTTATTGCCGCCAGTATTTGATAACCATCCATTTTAGGCAAAATAATATCCAGCAGGATCAGGTCTGGTTTTACTGCACTTAGCTTGCTTAGTGCCTCAAGTCCATCAACCGCCTCAACCACCCTGTATCCCATTTGGCCCAATGTTGTCTTAACAACTGCTCGAGTGGTTGAGCTGTCTTCTACAACAAGAACCGTCTTTTCTTTATTGGCCGTTTTCCCCCCTTTGCTATCAGCTGCATTGCCTTTTCGTTTCGATACAAACGGATCACCTGAAGCAATATATTTAAGCAAATAATTGAGTTGTTCGGAAAGAAATTTATTTTCAGGAGACAAGTTTACCGCGCTTGAAAGATGGTTGACACCTTCATCCCACATCTCCTGGTTGATATATGCGAGACCAAGATTATACTGCGCGCTAAAATTATTTGAATCACTTTCTAAAACTCTCTGGTACCTCTCAATCGCAGATTTTAAAATTGCTTTATCTGCATGCTTTGTACAGGCAAGAAAAGTTTCGCTTACGGTTAAAAACGACCCGCATGACAAACAATTAATTATTTTCGCATCTAACAGAAACCAGCAAAACGGGCATCGTAGAATAGATCCATTTTTAATTTTCCTTTTTGCCAGATTAAACTTATTGATTTCTTCAATGACCTCTGTATTCTGAGGTGAAACTTTAGCCGCGTTATTTAGCGATGTTTCAATCGCTTTCATACTTCCAAGCACTCGCGCATACCACAACCATCCCTTGTGGTTACGAGGATTTTCTGATACAACCCTGGCCAGCAGCTCCTTTGCCTCCGAGAAATGATGCGCCTCAGCTTTTTGGATTGCTTCATTTAACAGAGAATCCTCACTTGAGGTAGACTGGCCTCTCTCATCTTCACTCCTTGATGCTTCCAACAATATGTTCATTAACGGCGTATCAATCTTTTTATCCTCACTTCGCAGATTTACGATCTTAATCTCGGCGTCTTCCCAGCTGATGATTTCCACTGCCGCCGCCTCTCCCTTCAGGTCCTCCGTTTCCGCGTTTATCAGCTCGCCTTCGACAATGTGTAAATATCCGACCTGACCTTTTGAGTTGGCCATTATCGACATTGTCTTTTGTTCAACCTCAACGGCCTGGAGAAAGTTCGCGAGTGAAAAACCGTTCAGATAACCCTTTGAACTGTCTTCAAGCCCAACCCGGATTCTATCAACTAGCGTGTTTAAGTTAATGGGCTTATTCAAATAATTTGGAACACCCATATGTTCAAGACGTGTGGTGATCGCTGATGAGCCGAATCCCGTCATAACAAGAACCGCCAGATTGTTAAAATACCTGCTGATGTATGCAAGAAGCTCGAATCCGTCCATTTCAGGCATCTTTAAGTCGGTAAGTACAAGATCTACTTTCGCCGCGTTCAGGTGTTCGATTGCCTGCTTGCCGTTTTCAGCAGTTAAAACGCTTATCCAATCTTTATATTCTTCGAGCGCCTCTTCCACAGTGCTTCGGATTGCCTCCTCATCATCAACAATCAGTACGGTTTTTTTAGCAGGTGGATCGTTATTAATTCCGTTAAGCATACACCTCACCTCTTTGATTTTGTTCTTCCCTCGAATTGCCCATCATTTTGATCATCACCGCTGCGACATCACTTAAGTCGCCATCAGCATATGTCAAAAACCGCGGCCTTAAAGAATGCCCAATGGATATTGTTTTTTCGTCCCTGTCCGGGAGCACAAGAATAATTCGAATGTCTTTTACCAGGTGATTAATTGACAGCAGGTCCGAAAGATCTTTTTCACTTGAAGGCATAAAAATCCCTACCACTTCTTCTTTCATTGGACGTTGAAGTCTTTGCGTAATATCTTTAATTGAACTATAATTTTCCACTTGCGTTTTAGAAACAAGTGGCTCAATCTTACGCTGAAGCTTATTCGAATTGTTTGTTGAAGGTTTGTAAATTATGAAAACCATCTTTTTCTTTCTCCTATGACCATAATCAATTCCAGTTGATTTTTAATTCCCAGGGTCCCGAAAGCTTGGCTGCAATAACGATGCCAGACTTGAAGCCAAAATTTTAAAAATATTTATATATAATAATTACAAGCATATAAGGTTTTGATTGTCAGGTTACAAAAATATCCTTCCGATAGGGTAAAACGCAGTGTTCGGCAAAGAGAACATCTTTGGCGAAAAAAAGAACGTCAATTAATTTGGGGGATTACTTTACAAATTGGACTGGTTGAGGGGCCTTATATGTCAATATTGTATTTCTTTAGAAGTTCAAATAAACGGGTACGGGATAATCCTGAAATATTGCAAGCATCTTTTTTGCTGCCTCCAGAAATTAAAATCAATTTCTTTAAATATCTGCTCTCCATTAATTCTCTAAAATCCTTCATTTTCATAATTTCATCGCCTTTATCTTCTAAAGGATCAACAGGATTGATACTATCTTTTTTATTCGAAGAGGTATTTACAAAATCTCTTTTGATTTTCGCGCGAATATTTATAGGAAGATGATATGGATACAGTACCGGCTCTTGCTTTGCGTTTGAAAGGGTTTCTTCAAGGGTATTGATCAGCTCCCTGACATTTCCAGGCCAATCGTAAAGATTCAAAGCTTCAATAAATTCAGGCGAAAATCCCTTAGTCTCAGCCTCATAAGTCTCACATAGCCGATTAGAATAATACACCGACAATTCTTTAATGTCTTCCATTCTATCCATTAGCGGTGGCGATTCAATCGTAAAAGATCGAAGACGATAGAGAAGATCTTTTCGGAATTGGCCAGTATCTGCCATTTCTTCAAGGTTTCTATTGGTCGCAGCAATCAGCCTAAACTCCACTTCAATTTCCCGTCTTCCCCCCACTGGCCGAAATTTGTGTTCTTGAATAATACGGAGAAAGGCTTTCTGTGAAGAAAGCGGAAGTTCTCCAACCTCGTCAAGAAATAGTGTCCCGCCATCCGCCTGCTTAATTAATCCTTCCCGCGCTCTATCAGCGCCTGTAAAAGCGCCTTTTTCATGTCCAAACAAGGTGCTTTCAACCAGAGACTCAGGGAGCACGGCGCAATCCACAACTACAAATCGTCTGTTGGCAACAGGACTATTTTCATGAATAGCCCTTGCATAAAGCTCTTTCCCTGTACCCGTCTCACCGGCAATGAGAACGTTTGCCTTGCTGACTGCTGCCTGAGCAATACGTTCAAAAGTTACATTCATTTTTTGGCTGCTTCCAATAATACCCTCTCTCTTTAGTACTACCGGAAATTGTTTTGACTGCTTTTCAGCTCGATATTCCAAAGCACGCGTTAACGTCAGGATAATATTCTCCATTGAAGATGGTTTTAAAATATAATCCCACGCGCCATTTTTGATCGCGAGCTCCGCACCGTCCGGATCGCCATAACCTGTAATGATTATAACTTCTGGGGATGAGCCTACACTTTGAATGTCCGGCAAAGCCTTAAGGCCGTCACCATCCGGCAACCGAACATCAAGCACAACAATATCAAAATCACCCTTATTGGCTTTCTCCAAGCCTTTTTTTAAGGTCGTCTCACTCAACGCATTATGGCCGAGTTCCTGTGCGATTTCAGCAAAAACTTCGTTAACCGTTTTATCATCGTCTATGATTAGTATATTCGCCATTTGGATAAATTCGTTGGATATCTTGGAAAGGCGGTAATTTGGAAGTTTATTTGTTAAAATAACAAATTTTTATGAATAAAGCAATCAAGAGTACGGATTTGCGGTCTTTAAAAAAGTCTTGTATGTTTTTAGAAATCATTCACGCCAACAGATTCCGAATCTCTTCCAACTCTATACGGATTTCGTCGACAGTCTCTGCTAAAGGTTTTTTCCTTTCGCGTGTTTTAGCACTCAGATGTTTCTTCGCGCCCGGAATCGTAAATTTTTTATCATACAGCAGTTGTTTGATTTCCAAGATCAGTTCAACATCATTTTTTCTATATAACCGCTGGCCGGAAGACGTCCGTTTTGGGTTAATTTTTGAAAATTCCGTCTCCCAAAATCTTAAGACATACGTCGGCAGCCCGGAGATAGTGCTTACCTCTCCGATTTTAAAATAAAGCTTATCTGGTATTACCGGTTTAATAGATTTATTGTTTCGCATGGTCTTCAAATACGCTTCAAAAAAGTGACCGTAGTCAATGACCGCTGTCTATTCGGGCAGCTCAGCGTCAAAAGCGTCTAAAAGCCTGCCGGCGATCGATTGATGAATTTTATTTATCTTATCATCTTCCAGTGTTTCGCTCAATGATCTGTATATGACCCTAAAAGAAACACTTTTCTTGTTTTCAGAAATGGAGCCGCCTTCGAATATATCAAACAGATAAACACGTTCCATGAACTCTTCATTGAATTGTTTGATATGAAGTAAAACTTTTTCTGATTCAATTTTTTTGTCTATGATCACTGTAATATCTCTGGCAATCGCTGGATACTTAGGTATTGGTTTTACCTGCTTTAATTCGGGAATTATCGGCATAAGCTGGCTTAGATTCAGTTCAAAAAAATAAGATGCCTGTTTAATTCCATAACTCAACAATGTTTCCGGGCTTAGTTCGCCAACCACTCCCAAAATCGTTCCATCCACTAATACATCGGCCGAATAACCCTTCCGGATATATGTGGGCGATTTTCCCGATATTCGGGTAAACACAACCTCACTAATTTTCAAATAATTCAGAAGTTCTTCAGCGACTCCCTTTATATCATAAAAATCGCAGCCTTCCTCTGAAGAGTGCCATGAAGCATCTAAGCGCCTTCCTGTCCATATACCTGCCAGCATCTCTTTTTCATCAGGCAGCCGGTCTTTTTCTGAGTGAATAAAGACTTTTCCGATTTCAAAGAGTTTCAGATCCTTTATTTGTTGAGCCATATTTCTCCGCGCCGTTTCTAAAAGGCCCGGCAGCAGAGAGGTCCTCATTACCGATTGTTCCTCGGTTAATGGGTTTAAGATATACAGCAGGCTCCTTCTCGGATCATTTTGATCAAATCCAAGACGGTCACATGACGAATCGTCCGTAAAGACATAATTTATCGCTTCTGCGAATCCAAAACCGGTCATTGCAAGTCTTATATCTTCTCTGGTGTCCAATGTTTTTGAAAGGCGTCCCCTTTCAGCCGGAATATTGGGAAATGTTGTGGGTATATTATTATACCCCGACAAACGGGCGACTTCTTCCATCAAGTCTTCCGGTCGCGTAACGTCAACCCTAAAAGACGGCGGAACAACCACCAGATGGCCATCCCCGCCCTTCGCCCGGTCTGATTCGACCGCAAAATCAATGGATGTCAACAGGTCTTCAATTTCATTGCTGACCAATTGAGTGCCAAGAAGACGATTGGTATCTTTTACGCTAAGGAGTATCTGTTTGGGTTGATACTGCTCAGGGTTTTCATCAATGACGCCTTCAACCAATTTTCCCTTTCCGATTTTTGCAATAAGCTGGGCCGCTCTGTTTAATGCGTTTACGGTGCCATCCAAGTCAACGCCCCTTTCAAATCGATGAGAAGCGTCAGAACCAAGACCTAATTTCTTGGCTGTTTTTCGGATACTCACCGGATTAAAATACGCGCTTTCAATAAGAACCCGTTTGGTATTTTCACTGATCTCCGAATTGAGCCCCCCCATGACACCACCGATGGCTACAGGCTTCTTGCCATCACAAATCATCAGCATATCTTGCGTAAGTTTTCGCTCTTTCTTATCTAAGGTTACAAAGATTTCGCCTTTCTGGGCTGTACGAACAACGATCCTGTTCTCTTCTAACTGGTCAAAGTCAAAGGCGTGAAGGGGTTGACCGGTTTCCATCATCACAAAGTTTGTAACATCAACAATATTATTGATCGGCCGCAGACCGACAGACATTAATCGATCCTGGAGCCAAAACGGCGACGGCGCAACAGTAATATCTTCCACAACTCTTGCAGCATATCGAGGACAGTGGTCGGGCGCTTCTATTGTTACTGAAGCAAGCGATAAAATATCACCGTTTGCATCAGGCAGGTCTGCATCCGGAAAGGTTATCCCGTTTTTCTGAATAGCGTTTACTTCACGAGCAATGCCTAAAATACTGAGGCAGTCCGGCCGATTCGGGGTGAGATCAATTTCAATAACAGTATCGGACAGATTCAGCGCTTTGGCAATTTTTTCACCTATTGCACCTGAAGAATTTACAGTCATGACACCGCTGCTATCTGTTCCAAGCCCCAGTTCAGCTTCGCTGCAAAGCATCGCCTCAGACGTTACACCCCGTATAAGTGTTTCAGACAAAACAGAACCGTCTGGATAAACCGTACCGGGAAGGGCGGCAGGAACGAACATATTCTTTTTAATATTTGGGGCCCCGCAAACGACCGAAACCATTCTATTGCCCACGTCAACATCACACAGCTTCAATTTGTCCGCATTGGGGTGAGGGGCTATTTTTACAATCTTTCCAACGAGCACAGTATCCAGGTAGCTGTATCTATCAGACACCGCCTCAACCTCTAATCCTGCCATAGTCAGCGCTTCGGCCAGATCAGACGGTTCCATCTCAAGGGAAATATAATCTTTTAACCAGCTTAAACTTACCTTCATATTCAGAATACCTTAAGCCGGCAACGTTAAAACTGCCGCAAAAATCGAACATCATTATTAAAAAATATACGCAGATCATCTATTCCATATTTTAGCATGGCAATGCGCTCAACACCCATCCCAAATGCAAAACCTGTATATTTAGGTGTATCATAGTTTACATTTTCAAACACCGCCGGATGCACCATCCCGGATCCGAGAATTTCAAGCCATCCTGTTTTTGAACAAACCCTGCATCCCTTTCCCCTGCAGATAACACACAGAATATCAACCTCAGCGCTCGGTTCTGTAAATGGGAAAAAACTTGGACGAAATCTAAGACTAATTTCATCATCAAATATTTGATGAATAAATGTCGTCAAAATTCCTTTCAGGTCTCCAAAGGACACCCCTTCATCGACCATTAGCCCTTCCACCTGGTGAAACATGGGGGTGTGGGTGATGTCGGAATCACATCGAAAAACCTTCCCTGGGGCGACAATACGTACCGGCGGGCTCTGTTTTTCCATGACACGGACCTGGAGAGGAGACGTATGGGTTCTAAGGACTATATTATCAGACACAAAGAAGGTGTCCTGCATATCCCTCGCAGGGTGCTCTTTTGGAAAATTTAAGGCTTCAAAATTATAATAGTCAGTTTCTACCTCGGGCCCTTCAGCGATATCGAATCCCAGCCTTGTAAAGATTTCACATATTTGATTGGTAATTCGAGTAACTGGATGTAACGTGCCGCGAGGGACAGGTCTTCCGGGCAACGACACATCAATTTCATCACCTGTCTGAGATGTTGCCGCTTCGAACTTCTCAATGGCCTCGTTGAAAGCGGCTTCCAGCGTCTTCTTTATCTGATTGGCCTTTTTCCCTGCTTCCGCTCTTTTTTCCTGTGGAAGCTTCGAAAGGCTTCTTAAAAACGAGGTCACTTCTCCTTTACGGCCCAGATATTTGGTGGAAAGCAACTCAACGTTTTCTAAATCCGAAACAGCCTCAAGCGCCTTCAAGGCTTCACTTTCTATCTGTTCAATGGATTTCCCCATTGCTGATACCCTGAACGTATAATAAACGTAAACGTTGTTTTTTTAAAGCTGTTGCTCGGCCAGAGTGGCCACCTGATTAAAACCCGCTGGATCAGATACGGCAAGCTCCGCCAGAACCTTCCTGTCGAGTTCAACATTGGCAAGTTTCAAACCGTGCATCAGCTTGCTGTACGTAAGATTGTTCAACCGCGCTGCCGCATTTATCCTTGCAATCCATAGCCTTCGATAATCACGCTTCCGCGTTCTCCGATCTCGATACGCGTACATAAGCGCTTTATCAACGGCGTCAGCGGCGGTCCGAAACAGCTTGCTGCGACCCCCGCGATATCCTTTTGCTAATTTTAATATCTTTTTTCTACGCCTTCTTGCTTTAAAACCTCTTTTTACTCGCATGATACTTCTCCTTAATTAATACCAGGCCGGTATTATCCGCTCCTGATTCATATCAACATGTTATAAAAAATAGCTTTTTTACATACTGCTTCTTTTTTATAAACCATATATGTCAATTTTTATGACTTTTCCATTGCCGCTGGGAAATAATACAACTTGCCCAGATGTTATTAGGCATTGGGTAAGAGTTGTCTGATTTCTCTCATGTTTGATCTGTCGATGATATGACCTTTACGCAATGAACGTTTCCGTTTCGTTGTTTTTTTCGTCAAAAAATGATTTGCGTGGGATTTTGAGAAAGTAAACTTACCGGATCCCGTTTTTTTGAAACGTTTTGCCGCTGCTCTATTTGTTTTTAACTTTGGCATCTTTATATCCCCCTTATAAGGGCATCGAAACCGATGTCCCTATATCTTTACTTTATAGTTCTATGTGATGGATTTCTATATTTTTAAAAAACAGATGGCGTGAGCAATCAATAAAAATTTAACCCACGCCATTTTAAACACGTTATAGAAATTAAAATTAAGCGAGTACGGTCTATGGCTTTTAATTTATCGCCCGAAAATGAACAGTTACTAAGTTTTAATCATTTTGGCGATAAGACCATTATCATTAAGCGGCCTTCAAATTTTGGGTTTTGTTCGATAACCGCTATTTCGGATGTTTCTTCAGCAATCTTCTTAAGCAGCTCCCGGCCGCGATCTGATAATTTAATTTCCCGCCCTCTGAATACAACGGTGACCTTTACTTTGTCCTTTTTTTCGAGAAATTTCTTTATATGACCCAGTTTCGTCTGTAGATCATGATCTTCGGTCTTTGGGCGAACCTTAATCTCCTTTATTTGAAATGTCGTTTGTTTCTTTTTTGCCTCCTGTTTCTTTTTGGTCTGTTCATACTTATACCGACCATAATCCATTATTTTACAAACAGGTGGATTTGCGTTTGGAGATATTTCAACCAGGTCCAAACCAAATTCGGCAGCTGCATTAAGCGCTTCCCTTTTGGAAATGACACCGACTTGATTACCATCCGGATCTATCACCCGGACTTCTTGTGCTCTTATACCCTGATTGACATTCGTTCTGTCTGATCTATCTCGCCTGTTGGGTTGTCTCGGTAATGCTATGTTTTCACCTCCTGCGTTTTAATATGGTTTTTAACCTTATGTTTTGTAATGTATCTACTTATATATTCTCAATTTTTTTAAGTTATTCTTAGCTCTAATCAAAACCGAGAAAACACGGACGTATACCTATAAAACTCTGGCCGAAATTGCAAGTAAAAAATATAATATGATCAATAAAACAGCTCCTTGCCTCCTATTTAAACACCTTTTTTAGGATTTCAGTTACGCGGGCTGCCGGATCTTCCCGAATCTTTCTCTCCTCTTCTGCCAGCATAAAAAACAAACCGTCAAGCGTTTTGCCTGTTACATATTGATCCAGATCAAAACTGACAATGTCTTTAGAGAACGGGATGCTGTGAATTTTGTTTTCCAACACCTGATATGACTGCGTCACTCCAACCGTTGACATGGCGTTATGCACAATTGGCCTAAAGATACCTCCGAGCGTGTCAGAGGTCTTATCCTTAAAATAAAGAGTCGCCTCATTATCCCGGCCATTTAATATTTTTCTTGCGTCTGCGAATTTCATGCTCTTAATCGCATTCCAAAAAATAGATTTTGCTTTCGGCGCTGCCTTTTCCGCCGCCCGGTTCATACTCAACTCAAATTCATCGACCTGATTTCCGTATCCGGCAATCCGAAGTACCTTTTCAACCTTCTGAACAGATTCCGGAAGTGGTATTTTTATGTTACCATTTTTGTAAAATCCATTGGTTTTACCAACATACGTAACTGCGTTACCGGTTCCGATCTGAAGTGCTTCTTTTAAACCTTTAATAATATCACTGTTGCTTAAACCTTCACTGCTTTCCAAAACTGACATGGCCATATCCACCGTTTCACCCAGATCCAGTCCGGCGCATGACCCTATAAACAAAATGACCAGTAACGCCACAAGCATGTAAGGAAAAATTCGTTTTTTGCTTTTTAGCATATCCACCCGCCTTTCATTTTTATTTGTTATTTTCTTTTCCAATTATCTGAAAAGCCCAAGATCGTTAATGCTTATTCAAGCAATAGCGAAGAATAATACTTGTTTTCGAAAGGGCCGTTTATGGATGAAAACTAACTAGTGTCCGTCCATAAATTAGATATTTTGTTCAAGTTCAAGGAAGGCGAAAATTTTAACCGGAAGAATACATTGAGTATTTCGAGGATTAAAATTTGAGCCCGCCAAAGGCGGATGTTCCACCTGACACAGAAATCGGACAAAATAGCAATTTATTGATGGATACTAACTAATACCCCAGTCTCTCCATAGCTTTTGCGTCTTTACTCCAATTTTTCTGAACACGGACAAACAGCTCGAGAAAAACCTTTTTCCCAACCAGCTGTTCAATTTCTTTCCTTGCCTGTTCGCCAATCGCTTTTAACTTGCTTCCCCTTTTTCCTATAATAATGCCTTTTTGAGAATCCTGCTCCACATGGATTGTCGCCTGAATCTTTACAAGGTTTCCCTTTTTCTCCGTGGAAAACGCATCGACGACAACTGCCGTGGAATATGGAATTTCCTGACCGGTTAAACGAAAAACTTTTTCCCGAATCAACTCCGCTGCAAGAAAACGCTCAGACATATCCGTCAGGTAGTCTTCGGGAAACAAAGGCGGACCCACCGGCAAAAGTCCAGCCATGACCTCCATTAATTCCTCAATTTGAGTGCCATCTTTTGCTGAAACAGGAAGTATCGCTTTAAATGGATAAAGTGTAGACCATTTTTCGATAATGGCAAGCAATTCGTTCTTCTTTATCAAATCTATTTTATTTAGTGCCAGCACTACCGGTTTTTCCTGGCTTTTTAATTTTTTAAGGATAATCTCTTCGGATTCCGGTTCCGGATGTGCAACATCAATGACGATAAGGATAATATCCACATCACCCAATGCGGATAATGCCGCGTCAACAATTCTGATATTTAAGGGTTTTTTAGATGTATGAATTCCCGGTGTATCAATAAATACCAGTTGAAATGACGGCTGACTGACAACACCCAAGATCCGGTTTCGGGTCGTTTGCGGCTTTTTAGACGTAATGGTAATTTTTTCTCCGAGCACCCGGTTTAAAAGAGTCGATTTTCCGACATTTGGCGCGCCCGCAATCGCCACGAACCCTGATCTATAATCTGAATTAGTTTTTTTTTGCATTGAGTTTATTTAAATTAAAGCATGAGTCCATCAACACTCGTAATACGTCACTGATGGCAAAGTAAAAAGGTCAAGTTTCCCGCTGCAGGATTTCCGTTTTGCTCCAACAAACAACGCGAATTCCGGGGAATGAGGCGTACATTATGGCGCGCCGCAGCGACTTGCCCTGTTAAATCGGCTCCGCCGTCTCGCCAAGCGAGTATTTAACAGGGCGAGGATGCAACGCAACGTTGTCCCGCTACAGGCGGGATTACAAAGCCATCACTTTTTTAATGGCATTCCAAACCGCGTCCTTCCCTTTTCGAGTTTTAGCTGAAAAAAGAATGAGGTCGGCTAACTCCACACCTAGCCCTTTTGCGATCATTTGATGCTGCTTTAGCTGTTTTGTTTTCGAAAGCTTATCTATTTTAGTTAGCACTAAAATACTCGCGATGTTAAACTGTTTCAGCCAGTTAATAAAATCAATCTCCGCGTCCTGGGGCTGGCGCCGTAAATCCATAATCAGCACAACCCCATTAAGTGACTGCCGTGTTGAGAGATAGCTTTCGATCATTGGCCCCCATTTTTTTCTAATAGCGGCTGGAACTTTCGCGTACCCGTACCCCGGCAGGTCGACAAATGAAAACTGATTGTTAACTTTAAAAAAATTTATAAGCTGAGTCCTGCCCGGGGTCGAACTTGTTTTTACAAGATTCTTTCTGTTTATCAATGTATTGATTAGGGACGATTTCCCTACCTTAGATCTTCCCGCAAAAGCGATTTCAGGCAAATTATCCTCAGGGTATTGTGAGGGCTTGACAGCGCTTTTTACGAATTCAGTCGATTTTATGATCATAGATACAACTACATCATTCTAATGGTTTCGTTTTCTAAAAGTTATCTGACCTTTTAACCGCAAGCTTTTGATTATCATACTTTTTTTAATTTGCCAAACAGCCCACTATTGACTAATGACACGAAGGCCGCTAAATGTGATTTTTATGTTGTTATTTCTTGACATATTTAGTTGCTATAACTATAGTTGCTACAACAATTAAATTATGGCATCTATGAAACTATTTAAAATGGAAAATTTACACGGATACATGGTGGGACGGACGGCCTTTACCATGAAACACAAGCTCCATAAACAATTTAAATCAAAAGGATACAAAGCTACGCCTGAGCAATGGGGGATACTGAACCTATTGGAAGAAAAGGAAGGATTGTCCCAAAGCGAAATTGCAGAAGAAAC
>JAFDFT010000197.1 GCA_019309685.1 Deltaproteobacteria bacterium | reverse complement strand
CGTTACCTGCCTTGTAATCTTTGGATCTGTAAATTGAGGGTTGTACGGGCACAGAGTGTCGGTGCCGTTTTCCGGCTCTGTGATCCCCCAACAGCCGATGATGGATGCATCTTTGCACGCACAGAAGGGCTCGATGATCTTTTCTATTAAATGATCATCCGGAACCATGGAAGCAAAGAAGGCCGGAAAGCAGGACACGCCCAGACCAATGGCAAACTCAACACTGCCCCAGGACAGCTCTTCCAAAACGATGTGGGTTTCCAATGGGTCGGTGGCAAGTCCACCATATGTATCGGGTATGAAGATCGTGTGATATCCTAGGTCATACCCCTTTTTCATGGTGTTCCAATACAAATCGCTTTTGATCACCGCTGCCGGGTCCATTTTATCCAGTTCAAGGCTGGCAGGCCTCAGGACCTCCTTGGCAAAACGGTGAGTTTCCTCTTTTATGACGCTTTGTTCCTCGGTTAAATCGATATTCAACTCAGTGTATCCAGACATGTTTGACTCCTTTCATCCGGTTCCGGGAAAAACCTGCCGGAATTTCTAAAACGGTGACCGGTTATTTTCTGTCACCTGTAATCGTCAAGACAGTAAATATTCTCTCCATCGGGGGAAAAGTGATTCCTCAGCACCCTGTCAAGCGCCTTCTCCGAAATGGTTTTGGGTATTTCATCCACCAGCTGCAGATAGGAAGGAATGAAATTCGGTTCCAGATCTTCTTTGCATGTTTTGAAAATGCCGGCCGGATCAATGGATTTCCCTTCACGAGGCGTGATACCGGCCACCAGATCACTCTCTCCCGGCGCACCGGATGCGGCCGGTATGCCGTAGACACAAACTTCACCCACATCCGGATGCTTGCCGATCACTTTTTCAATATGATCCGGTTGAATAAAATCTCCCGCCCTTCGAAGTTCGCTTCCTTTGCGGTATTGGAAATAGTACCATCCCTTATCATCTTTTTTAACCAGGTCACCGGTTCTAAGCCACCCCCCGCGTGTCTTTTCTTCGGAAGCATCGGGAAGGCCGTGATAATCCACCTTGGTTTCGCCCCGTGTCATTCGAATGATCAGCTCGCCAGTTTCTCCATCCGGAACGTGATTGTCGTTGTCATCGACCACGCGGAATTCCATCATACCGGGCAACGGTTTGCCAAACGAGCCGATGGGACCTTTGCCCGGCGGCTTATATGCAAAACCACCTTCCACGGCAGCATACCACTCCAGGATCTTAACATTGAATCGCGTCTCAAATTCCTCCCACATAGAGGCAGGCGTACCGGCGCTGATTACCGTTTTAACGGGATTGTCCTGATCGTCTTTTTTTTCCGGCATATTAAAAATCCCGGCCATCATCCCTCCTAAAAGGGAGAAAGACGTGCAGCCATATTTGCGGCAGATATCCCAGATATGACTTTTGGTGAAGCGGGCGCTGAATACGGCCTTTGTGCCGGTACTCAAGCTGGGGAAAAGGGTAACCGCCTGGGAATTGCCATGGGTCAACGACAATCCCGAGTAAAGGATATCGCTGGGTTTATACTTCCATACCAGGCGGGTGGCAATGTTATACAGTCCGAATCGGTTGTTGCGAATCATCACCCCTTTGGGATCGCCAGTGGTGCCGGATGTATAAATGATCTGCATGGGATGACGGACATCCATGACCTGCTGCGGAACCGCGTCCCAGGCATCCTTCTCCAACGTTTCGTTCAGGGACGGATACTTTTCGGAAACTGGAACATTTTGCTCCGGAAGATAGATAACGCTGGTCAGTTTGATGTTGGGGACATCCTGTATGATTTCTTCCAATTGTTCCAGCAGTTCTCCGGAAACAATGACCGCTTTTGCCCCTGAATTTTCCAGAAGAAACCGAAGCCGATCCCCCCTGCTACGCGGATCAATGGGCACCATGATGGCACCGATAACCGGCCCCGCAAGCATGGAATAGACAAATTCCGGATGGTTGCGCATAAAAACCGCGTACGTATCCCCTTTTCCCAGACCATGCTCAAGAAAAAGGCGCGCAATCTTGTTTGAGTTTTCATACAGTTTTTTATAGGTGAGAATGTCCTCGCCTAACTCACCTTTTTCGAATATCAGAACTTCTTTATCAGGCTTTTCGTCGGCTTTCATCTCAATCAAATGAGACGCAATCGCCTGATTCAGATGTGCTTTCGAACTCATAACTCACCTTCCCTTTACGTGGTTCAATCGTTTCGTCTGCAGCGATACAAGTTTGCTGTTAATCTTCTATGGCGCCAATAAACCCCCGGCTATAGGTAGGGAATTCTTTATTAAAAATGTCATCCCAGTGTTCTTTGGTCCAGAACTCATGCCGATCAAAATAGGGATTCTTTTTCGCCACACTAACCGAAACACTGATAACCAAATCCACATCGGTAATGACTTCAAGTGCCAGGGCGCTGAATGCCAGGGTACTGAAAACCCGGCAATGAAGACCAATCCGATGGGCCATGGAAGCAGCGGAATTGGCAGCGATCCCCAAGTTCAAGTTTTTAAACATGCAGCTGGGGCCGTTAGCCGTAAGTGACTCCACCTCTTCTGCCTTGTTCAGTTCAGCACATGTTTTGTATCCGCAGGCACCACAATTGTAGTTGAACTCCGATTTACGTGTATCTCCCAGGATTAACAACGAGCACGGTTCCTTCATCAGCTGGACCAGGTGCCGGCCGTCCCGTGCAGCGAGTGGTGACATATCTCCCAGAGAGAAACAGTATTCTGCGATCAGTTCAAGATCTTCTCCTTCCACGGCAATTATCTTGACACTGTTTCGATCCTTGAAACGGTAACTGTTGTGCGCCGCTACGGACATAAGTTCCACCGCGCGTGCCAGACCGTTTCCCACAAGTTCGGACATCTCTTTAATAGCCATTTCTTCCTCCCTAATGGTTTTAAAAACCATTCAGTTCTTTTTTTATAACCCTAGCTGTAAATAGAACGGAACTGGGGCCAAAGTCGCTGTATCATGCGGTCATGCATACTCCTCTGATTGATCTCGGCATAACGTTTTGGAATATCACGAAAAGGACTTTTCTCCGTTACAGATATTCCCAGAGCCAACGCAAAACCGGTGTCCCTGGGTACTAAACGCATCCGCATGGCTGCAACACCTGCCGACCAGAATACACCGTAGTCAATGCCTAAATTCCGGGCCTGAGAAATCATCCCGTCAAGTGCATAGGCGATATTGGTTGCACGAAAAATACACAAGGGGCCTCGAAAGGCGACATCCGGATCTTCCGGAAGTTTTTCTTCTTCTTTGAGATATTCACAAACCAGTTTGCCGCACAAATTGCAGTTGATGTCAGCCGGATCTGCCACGCAGCGAAGGGATGTCGCTACCATCACCGCATCTGCATCTCGCAGCATGGCAGCATCTCTTTTGAAAAATTCCCAGCTTTTTTTAATCGGGGCCATCTGCTCCATTTCCTGGGCAATATCCTCGATATCGCAATCATCATCGTAGATATGAATGCTACATTCTCCAACGCCCCCAACCCGGGGTGATGTTGTGCCGGATGCAAGGATCAAGCGCGCAGCGACTCGAGCTGCGTCGACCCGATCTGTTTCAAACTGCTTGATGCTTCGTTCCATAATCGCCTCCTTCTATTCTTTTTCGATGGAAAGCCCGTGTGATTTGGCATGTTCCGGATACGCCTCATAGGCTGGTTTCAATAAAGGTAACAGCTTGAGAACCTTGGGCATGGGTCCCTTGGCTTTAATCAGTCCCTTGGCTAAAGCAATCGGCATGGAGATATGTTTCAGCCAGAATTTATGACACGTGTCTCCGCTCAAAGTCATTTCTACGGTGGGCTTCATGTCCTGGTCTCCCCAGAGTATACTGCCTTTGTCGCCATCCCCTGGCACCACCCACAATTTTGCGTTTGGTTCCGAAATGTTGAAGCAGATAATGATGTTTGTTTCAATAAATTTGGGACCCATAATAGGATCTTCCAACAACTTCTCAAAAAGTCCCCCCAATACAGTCTGCATTTTTTCTTTGCTTTCGAATACGGCCATTCTTTTTTACCCTCCTCTCGTGGTTTAGGTTTGCTGCTGATATGAGTCCAGCAAACCTGTAACTGCTCTTTTGAGTGTATCAAGTGCCCATTCCGTGGAATGGAGTTCCGGCGCGAGAAACCAGCGTGTTGCAATCCCCTGGTAAATAGCGGAAATTCCCTTTGCCGTAGTTTCCGGATCAATGTTCTTGAAATGACCGCTGGTAATCCCCTCATTTATTGCCTCTTTCAAAATCGTCAGCCAGTTGCTTACCCAGTCGTGAAAGATCAGGCGGTATTCGTCATCATGGACAGCAATGGACATAAAATCGAAAAGTACCGGATATCCGAGATACGCATCGGGATCTTCTTTGTTATAGAGCCACTGAAAAGAAAGGAGTTTATCCAGCGGGTCTGAAACATGTGCCATAGTCTCTTTGCCTCTTAAAAAAATTCGTTTAAAAAATTCTTCAAAGGCTGCCAGAAACAAATCGCGCTTGGATTTGTAGTAATGGGCAAGCCCTCCTTTCGAAAGGCCGGCGGCGCGGCAGATATCGGCCATAGTGACGTTTGCACAGCCGGATGCAGCAATTGTAGTGAGGGAGGCTTCCAGAATTTGAGCTTTTCGAATCGCTTCAAGTTCAGGTATCGGCGGCATTTTTTATCACCGGATCTTGAACGGAGGGAATGGCTTCAATAGAGATGTTCCATCCACAAAACCCCGTTCTGTCAAAAAATCAATTAATAGGTTTTATAAACAAAGTTTTAAAAACCGGATAGTCGGTCTATTGTCCGACCGGGTGGTCGCTTAATGTATAGAATCAACAATATCCGCCAGTCAAGTATTTTTTACATTTTTCTCTTAACTGCCTGTAATTTTAAGATTACCTGTTTGTTTTTCATCCAGTCTATTACAAACACATAACATGTTCTCATTATAATAAAAAAGATAAACGCTCAATAAACGAAGCCATAAAAAAAATAATGTCGGAGCTGCTCTATGCAAGATTCAGGTATTATCAATCATCCCGCCAAATTAAAACTCGCACAAAGACACAGGGACACAAAGATTATTGTTTGACGGGGGTAACCCAATAAAACTCTTCGTGACTTTGCGGCTTCGTGAGAGATTAAAAAAAGCTTTATCCTTGATTTTTAGATACTTATTGTGTATAATCTCGCAGACTTGATTCAAACTGGTATTTTCAATACCTGACACGTTTCTTATTCTCTTCATCAATCTTTTTAAATCTGCGCTGAATCTTGAAAGGATTGAAAATACTACTTGCAGATTCTCAAAAATATCAAAATCACAGTTATATTAGGAGT
>JAFDFT010000196.1 GCA_019309685.1 Deltaproteobacteria bacterium | reverse complement strand
TAACAGCTGTTTTTCCACCAATCTTCATGATTTTTACCTCCTTTTGTAATTATAATCCTGAATCATATTTATGATGTTTTAAGTAAACGATATTTTTTATCATACAGGTCTTTGTCGTAAGGCGCTCTTCTTCCGGAGCAATTTTCTCTTGGGCAGAGTTGACAGCTTTGAAAAGTCTCTTCCTTGGGGAAAAAAATACCTGAGACGGACTTCGTTGGGATCATTAAACAGCTTTCAGTAAGCCGGACTCCAATTTCTTCTTCAGGATCATCAAGAACTTTAAAAAGATCTTTCTGAGCGCTAAGCGGCCAGTCGTCCAAAGATCCGGGATTCATCGAAGAAACAGGGCCCGGCTGATACAGATCATTGAGATGTTTGCCCACTTCCGCTAGTGCAGAATGCAGCGCCATTTCTTTTAAAGTATCGCAAATGTATTTAGTAAGAAGGTCTTTCTTGGCTGCAGACCAATCATCAAGCTCCTTTCCGCAGGTTGCGGCGTACACAAACACTCGATTTGCCCGTTCGAGGTTTACCCGAAGTACACGGCTGGAGAATTTGACACCTTCAATAATGACGCTTTCATCTTCCTTGCTGTCAATAAAAGCTACACGAAAAAGCCCTTTAGGCCGGGCTATTTCTCTGGATTCACTAACGAGCTGATTAAGCGAATCCAGCCCTGCCGATCCTTCCTTCATACGAAACATTTTGACCAACTGGGAAAGGTCCGGCTCAAATAGGATATTCTTTAAAATATGCTGGGTCATAAAATCTTAATAAATTAATTGTTCTATCTATTTCAAGGACTATACAGCTTTAATACATATGATTCCTATGGTGATTCCAATAATAGATACAATTTTTAGGATTGAAAACTTTTCCTTTAAAAAAACAAGACCAGCCACGGCTCCAATAACAACGGCAAATTCCCGGACCGCAACAATATAACTCACGGGTCCAACGGTAAATGCAACTAGTACCATCAGATAGGTGATAATCGATCCGATGCCGATTATCAGTGAAAATTTGAATTTGGTCTTAGCCGTTGTAATAATAGTATCGTGATAATGCAACAGTATAAACGGGGTTAAAACTATTGCGGTTATGAAAAACAGAAACCATATATAAATCACCGGATGAACATATACAACGCCCACTTTATCAACAAGGGAATAAGCAGAAATAGTGATGCCAAGACATAACGAAGCAATTAACGGTTTGGTTTTTGAGGAACTATTACTGGATGAGAACCCCATGAAAAGAATAGACAAAGAAATAAGGGCGAGGCTAAATGCACCTAATAAAGAAAACTTTTCTGCGAAAATAAGACTGGCAAATATAGCAGTCAATCCTACACCTGAGCCGCGAGCAATGGGATAAACCAATGAAATTTCGCCATGTTGGTAGGAAATCCCAAGCAGAGTAAAATATACAGCATGAATACAGCCCGTTGTAATCATGTACGGAATACCATCGATCTGAACGGATTTAGCAAGACCCAGTTTAAACAGTACGCCCAATGCCATGGGCAAAAGAAAAAGGCATCCTATCCAAAGACTGATCCAGAGCACAATAAAATTGCCGGATACCTTTCGTGCAGCAAAATTCCAGCCTGCATGGCAAAAAGCGGAGCCTAGAACAAGAAGAAAGATAGATGTAGTCATTTAGAACAATGGTTTTAGGTTTTACGTTTTAGGTCTCTTTGTTTTCGTTATTATGAATAATTCTACATCCGGTTGTGCAAGGCAAATAAATCACTACCAATTCTTTAAATCATATTAAAAAAGCATCAGAAGTTCACCAAGACTCTTTATCAATAGATCAGGTTTTTCATGTTTTAGATTCTCGCCTTTTGGATTAATAAAGATCGTAGAGGTTCCTGCCTGTAAGCCGGCCTCCATATCCATGGGATGGTCGCCAACCATAACGGTTTCATTTGGGCTGGCGCCCCATAGTTCTAACAGTTGATGGACGCCGTCAGGATCTGGTTTAGGTGTTACAGATTCACGGCCCAGAATGTGTTCAGCTTCAAAAAAATCAGAAAAACCGCAGTTAAAAAGTGTTTTTTGAGCATTTTTTTTATTGTTTCTGGTAAGAATACCAAGATTTGTGCCATTTTTATGAAGATGAGAAAGCAATTCCATAGCACCATCTTGAGGCTTTGTATGGGAGGCCAATTCCATTTCTATTTCATCGAGGCGCTGGTGAAGTAATTGTGCCTGATCAGAAGGCATTTCGCTAATGGCTTCCAGGATGCGTTTTCCCTGGGGAATGCCCAAATCATCTCGAATCGCGTCAAAATCATGAATAGCAACCGTCAGCGTGCCATCCAGGTCAAATATCCAGTTTTTATAGGTAAACAAAATTTATACCTGAATCTTGCATGAAAAAGAAAGGATTGTGTAATGGCTCTAAGTGATTTGTATTTATATCTAAACCTTTATTTATGTAAAGAAATTTGTTTGAGCCTGGTATCAGGTTCGCGGTAACGGCCCCAGAAATGAGTAAATGTTGTGATCGTGAACAATCTGTTTACAATTGGAATTTTAATGAAAAGATTAAAAATATAGTATGATATAAATATTGCGGGGTAAAAATAAAGCAAAGATAATGCTTCTTCAATCCATCCACCTTGAAGACGTGTGATACCAGGAATAAAATTATCCAGCCAACTAAGCAAATATACCGAAAAAGGGATAACGCTGATATGATAAAGAATAACGGCCCATGAGTGGCCCGCTTCGATAGCGTTTTTCGGGCAAAACGCGGCACACCGCATGCAGCTCTCACAATTATATTTCCAGAAAGGCCTGGGATCCTGTTTACCTCGCATGGTTATGGCGCCAAAAGAGCAATTATCTGCGCAAATTCCACAGCCATTACAATTTGTGTTCGCGAAAAAGAGTTTTGCGAGAAAGAATCGGCCAAATATTAGGTAGCCCAGGGAAATAGGTATGAGTAGAAGACCCCATATTATTTCATAAAGATTGTTCAGTGTTAACCAAATATTTTTGCCTTTAATAAGTTTATTAATAAACTCGTCAGCCTTGAGTTTCGCTCGAGTAATGATTGCGCGAAGATTCTTTTCCTGTTGAATGGGGTGAAGGGAGTACCAGTTGGAAGGCATGTCAATACTGACCGCTCCACGCACACGATACCCCTTAATAAAAAGAATTAAAGCAATAATAAACGTCGCGGTGCCGCTTATGCCGGGGGTGAAAACCTTTCCTATTTTTAAACCCGCGCGAGTGGCCGTACAAAAGGCACTTGTTTTTTTAACACGCGGCAGGCGGCATGTGAACTTTATCATGTGCCAGGGCGCCGTGAATCCGTGGGTGGGAAATACAAGGCCCAGGAGACTGGTTTTAAGATCTTTCAATTCTTTTCCTGAAGGAGCTTTGTCGATGGAAAGAACTTTTGTTTTAATCCCTTTTGTTTTGGCAGCTTTCCCAATGCAAGTAGCGATCCTAAACGAATTGCCGGTTCCGCTCAAAAAATAAACAATCATGTCTTTATAGGGCATGAAAAATATTCTTGGTCCAGATATTATTTTCTTTGGCTGATACCCGCACGCATCATTTGTCTGACTACCAAATGATGAAACGGACGGATAAGGTTAAAATAAACAGGTCCGGTCCAGTGTTTGTAAAAAACAATGGTAGTTACATGAAAACGGTTTAAGTTTCCATCAAGGTTTTCAACGGAAATAGCTAAATACGCGCTAAGATGTTTATCTTCAGGTGTTTCAGAAATTAAGTATTGATCTTCTTTTGCCTTGCGTACAATAAAAAAATGGGCATTTCCTCCGGGTGTAAAGGAAATATCCTCAGGCGATATCTGAAACGGCCCTTCCAACTCGATTTGTTTTTCAAGTCCAAGCACTCTGGCAACTATTGTACGGATGCGATACAAAAGTACTAGCCACCAGGGTGCATATGACATCATGGATGCGATAAATTCCCGCAACGATACATTCCCATCGATTGTTTTAACATCAACGTGGTTAGAGCCTTTTAAAAAGGGTTGAATTTCTATGAGATACGGCAGGCTGGATAGTTTCTTTTTGAGCATGAACTGTCTCGCAGTTGAAGTTTAGTATTCGCTTTTTCACAGATTCTATAAAATAATTCAACATTTAAAATGTTTTACTGATTTTATTCCGTACTTTTCCGGTCATTGCGAACGTAGCGAAGCAATCTCATGTGTTGAAAAGATTCAGGGATTCGAGGATTCAAGGGTTCGAGTGATGGAAAATTGTTTTTTAAGCTTCGAAGAAACTTGAGGCGTTGTTCATTAAAAAAAGAATTTTTTTTAATGAACATATCTTTTATCAATCGACATATCCGTGAAAATCTGTGTCCTATTTATCTTTTCTTAAACTCAGTTGATTTTGCATGGTATTTATGAAAAAAATAGACACAACTATGATACCAACCCTTGAAACTGATCGTTTAATTCTCAGGCCCATTTCAGAAGATGATATAGATAACCTTTTAGAATTCTTCACAGACCCTGAAACCATTAAATATCTTCAAGGCAGAAAAACCCGCGAACAGGTTAAGGAATGGATTTCACTTGTATTAGATAGCTATCGTAAATATCAGTTTGGCCCATTTGCCGTAATAAATAAAAATTCAAATGATTTCCTAGGGTATTGCGGATTATATCTGCAGAAAGATGTGGGTGGTGCGGATGAGATTGAAATTTTATATGGTTTGATTAAACGTTTTTGGAATAAGGGGTATGCCACAGAAGCTGCGAAAAAGGTGTATGAATACGGCAAAAATGATCTGAAAATAGATCGATTTATATCGATCATCCATCCGGACAATGTGAATTCTGTTAAAGTATCGGAAAAAATCGGGATGAAGTTTGAAAAAGCGGCTTTTGTGTGGGGGAAGCAATATAATATTTATTTTTTGGTGTAATTGAAATCGCAATAATATAAATTCTTTAACATTGGATTAATGACAAACTGGAAACAGTGATTATTTGAACGAATTAATTTATAATTCAATTGGCACCAACTACAATACCAACCGCTCAGCAGATACGAGGATCATAAACATAATTCAAGATTTGCTGGACTTGCCGATTGCTTCAACAATAGCCGACATTGGTGCGGGGACGGGGAATTACTCTAACGCTTTCGCGGATATTGGATATAAGGTAAAAGCTGTTGAGCCGTCTGAAGAGATGCGCAACCAGGCAAAAGCTAATAATAATGTAACGTGGCTATCCGGAACAGCGGAATCCATTCCCTTGCCGGATAATTCGGTAAATGGAGTAATTATCGTTCTGGCAATTCATCATTTTTCATCTTTACAAGAAGCTTCAGCGGAAATGCGAAGAATTTGTCCAAATGGTCCACT
>JAFDFT010000017.1 GCA_019309685.1 Deltaproteobacteria bacterium | reverse complement strand
CATATCCTTTTTCCCCTTTTGACAGTTTAATTTCTGAAAGCCCAATAAGGTACTTTTCCCCGGAATCGTTGATAATGAAAGCTTCGGTACTTTTGGTTTTTAATTTTTTAAAAATAGAATCATGAATCCGTGTGCTCAATGGTTCAAAGCCTTCTTCAAAAACAATCATTCCGCCGGAGCGGGTCAGTTTGAAGTTTCCCATTAATTTATCCTTCGCACCGGATATCAACTTGCTGATACTGCCAAGGATATTAAGGTTACATTTTAATATGCCGATTATTTCCGTGCCTTTTCTGATAGGAACAACCAGACCCAGGACATATCCATCAACGCTGTCATCATACCCGCGGTCATCGAAAAACACCGCTCCCTCTCCATTATTATAAGACCCCAACCACCAGTATTTATTCCCATGCGCAAAAGTTGACAGCTTTGAAGTTGATGCAACCAAAGCACCAAATTTATTGGTAAGAAAGATTTCCCCGTACTCGCCCTTGAGGATCGCCTGCTGATCCTTTAGAAAGTGTGACACTTTATTGTCGGTGAAGTTTAGAATAAAATTGTCAGCAGGATCTGTTGTTGATTTCCATTTATTATTTATAAGTTTTATGGATTCTTTTCGTTTATTTTCCGTCTGGTTAGCATAGGAAAGATTACTCGTCTCCAACCCCTTTTTTATGATGGGCGTATTCGCCAGCGTCAGGGCTGTTTTCACTTTTTCATAAAGAATACGATCAATATCACCTGAAATCTCATCGGCAATGGTCTTGGTGTATATGAACTGTGATTTTAGAATTGATTTATGGCTAGATTTGTATGCCGTAAATGATAATAAAAACAAAACGATAATACCGGCTATCAAAATAGCAAATGAAAGTTTATTTGAAAACTTCATTACTACGACCTCCATCAGGGTTCAATAAAGTAAGTTTGACAATTTGCTCGCATAACAAAATACTGCATCAACATTTTGAGCAAACTTTCTGTTTTGATTGCCAAGTTATTCAAAGTTACGTATAGCTTACCTTCATTCTCGTCTTAAATTCATTACGGTTAATAGCACATTGCTTAAAGGAATGGAAATATTTTGAGGATTTTGAATATGTGGTACCAGCCGCTATCTGAAGTTTTGATGTATTTTTTTGTTGTTATAACTTTCATAAAAAGCTAACATTTTTAATGTTTTGAAACAATCATACTGGAAAATATAAAAGGAGGTTGCATGAACGATCAAAAGAATTTCAAAGTAGAAAAGGATGGGCATATTGCCTGGTTGACGATGAATCGGCCTGAAAAACGCAATGCCATGGGGCGCAGTTATTTTGAAGAACTCACCGATCATTTTAAAGAATTTGAAGCAGATAATGAGGTTCGGGTTGTGGTGATAAAGGCCGAAGGCAAGAGTTTTACTTCAGGACTGGATTTGGTGGAAGCGGCGGAAAGTTTCACGGGGACTGGGGCGGACTCACGTGAAACGTTGCGAAAGTGGATCCTTCAGGGCCAGGAAAGTTTAAATCTTATTGAAAAATGCACAAAACCCGTTATTGCTGCAGCCCACAGTCATTGCATTGGGGGCGGTGTAGATCTGTTAAGTGCGTGCGATATCCGTATTGCATCAAAGGATGCGGTTTTCAGTATAAGAGAGACCAGGATTGCCATCATCGCGGATCTCGGCACGCTTCAGAGACTGCCCCACATAATCGGGCAGGGTTGGTTCAGGGAACTTGCCCTTACCGGGCGGGATTTTACTGCGGAAGAAGCCTTGAAAATGGGATTTATTACCAGAATATGTGAGGATAAAGACGCATTGATAAAAGAGGCTGAAACGCTTGCATCCCATATAGCCGGTTTGGCACCATTGGCGGTTCAGGGAACCAAAGATACCATCAACTACAGCCGGGACAACGGAGTTTACCCCGGGCTGAAATATGTCGCGCAAAAAAATGCTGTGTTTCTCCTGTCCGAAGATCTGGGTGAGGCCATGGCCGCGTTTCTTGAGAAAAGAGATCCGGTATATAAGGGCAAGTAATACTATCCTGTTTTAGTAACACCTCAAATGAGCGTTTTACCCTACGGGAAAGTCGATAATGCCCCATCTTCTGCGTTATCAAGGGATCGCAGTAGATTATTACGGCTTCACCCTTGATGCTTTGTCGGAGCGAAGCGTAGATCCCGTCGCCGGGGAAGCTGGAGCACCCTCAACTTTCGCTCAATTGAGGTAACACCTATTTTCTCAATGAAATCGATAGGGTTTTAGGTTTTAAGTTTTGGGTTTTAGGTCGATAATCTTTAGAATTCTACCGGATAATGAACACCGAATATCGAAGGTACACACTAAAATATAGGCAACGCCAAAAGAAAGCAAACTCAAGAAAACTTCGACATTCGGTGTTCGACATTCAGCATTCGACATTCGCTGTTCAAATCAGATCCCGACAAAATTTTAAAATACTTTGATTAAAACTGAGAGAGTGCTTAAGGCCTTGAGAAAATATTTAGAAAACCCTTGGCCACTCGAAACCCTGAACCCTTTCTCCCGGCTAATTGGGAGAAGAACTAAAAACTATAACCAATAACAAGGCAGAAAAATGAAAAACCAACTTGATTCCATCAAAGAAACTCTTTTAATGGGCCCCGGACCCTCATGTGTTTATCCGGATATTTATACGGCGCTTTCAAAGCCGACAATCGGACATCTCGATCCTAAATTTATCTCTATTATGGATGAGATAAAAGATTTTTTAAAACAAATAATGAACACTGAAAACAGCTTGACGATTCCTGTATCAGGTACAGGTTCCGCTGGTATGGAAACCTGTTTTGTAAATACCATTGAACCGGGTGACAAGGTATTAATCCTTATTAACGGTGTTTTTGGAATGAGAATGCAGGATGTCGCAGGCCGTCTCGGGGCTGAAGTCGATACAGTGGAATTTGAATGGGGAACTCCAGCTATTCCGGAAAATGTAAAAGAACAACTCGAGAAAAAAGACTACAATCTGGTGGCAGTTGTTCATGCCGAGACCTCCACGGGTGTTAAAAATCCAGTGGCAGAAATCGGTGAGTTGGTAAAGGATACAAAAGCTTTTTACCTGGTGGATACGGTAACCAGCCTGGGCGGTATCCCGGTAGAAGTTGATGCCTGGAACATAGATATTATGTACAGCGGGACACAAAAATGCCTATCCTGTCCTCCGGGTCTGGCGCCGGTTTCCTTTTCTGACCGAGCGGTTCAAAAAATATTAGACCGAAAAACCAAAGTCCCCAACTGGTATCTGGATCTTTCAATGATCGTCAATTATTGGGAAGGCAGCACAAGGGCGTATCATCACACAGCGCCAATAAACATGCTGTATGGGTTGTACCAGGCGTTGTACTGTATCCTGGATGAGGGACTGGAATCCGTTTTTAAGCGTCACCAGGAAGCGCACCTTGCCTTGGTACGATCACTGGATAAACTTGGAATAGAAATGCTGGTAGAACCTGAATTTCGTCTACCCATGTTGAATGCCGTAAAAATTCCGGATGGAGTGGATGAAGCTTCAGTAAGAAAAAAACTCCTGGAAGAGCACCAGATTGAAATTGGTGCGGGATTGGGACCTCTGGCCGGTAAAATCTGGCGGATCGGTGTTATGGGGCATACGGCCCGGGTCGAGAATATTGAACGGTTTGCCAAAGCACTTGCCGCCACTTTATAAGTCCAAAAGAAACAAATAGTAATATCGAGAGCATGAATCATATCAATGAACCCGCGAGAAAAATCCCGGTTATGGCGGAGACAGATGTCCTGGTTGTTGGTAGTGGCCCGGCCGGCCTGTCTGCCGCGCTGGCAGCTGCAAGAGAAGGTGTAGGTACAATCCTGATAGAACGTTTCGGCTGTTTTGGAGGGAACATTACCCAGTCCATGGTTGGTACCATATCCTGGTACAGAAGAGAAAATACTATTGACGCCGGAGGAATCGGGACCGAATTTGAAAGCCGAGCCAAAGCAATGGGTGCCAGCCATAAGGATCCTGAGGGGGAGGGTCAGCTTCTGGGTACCGATATGTTTAAATATGTGGCCGATATACTTGTTCAGGAATCCGGTATTATTCCAATTTTGCACTGTTTTACTGTAGATGTCATTTTAGATGGAAATACTATCAAGGGCGTGATCACTGAGAGCAAATCCGGCAGACTGGCCATTCTGGCAAAAAGAGTCATTGATGCGTCCGGAGATGCTGATATTGCTTTTCATGCTGGGGCGCCATTCACTAAACTTCCCAAAGAAGAGATGATGGCAGCTACAACCAGTTTCGGCTGCAGCGGAGTGGATACTGATGAGTTCCTTGAATATATCAGAGGGAATCCATCCACCCTGGGTGACTGGGCTTCAGAGACCACCGGTAAGGAAGATGATATGTTTTCAACTTTCATTTCCGAACCATTTGAAAAAGCCATGAAAGCCGGGGAAATTCCTGAGAATACAACGATTCTTGGTTATTGGGATACCCTCACCGATGTGGGTGAAGCGATGAATATTAATGTTGCTCATACACTGGGGATCGATGCAACAGATGTCTGGGATCTCACAAAGGCCGAAATTGATGGCCGACAGAAGGTGATGTGGGCAAAAGATGCTTTAAAAAAACATACCCCCGGGTTTCAGGATTCCAGGCTTAGATCCATAAATTCAAGTGTGGGGGTGAGGGAATCAAGGAAGATCACGGGGGAATATATCTTGACTGAGCATGACGTGAAAAATGAAGCTCGTTTTAATGATAGTATTGGAATTTTCCCGGAGTTCCTGGATGCATATGGCGTTGTTATAATGCCTACTACTGGACGATATTTTCAGTTTCCGTATGGTGCGATTCTCCCTCGAAAAATCGAAAACCTTCTGGTTGCCGGCAGAAGTGTTTCAGCGGATAAAATTGCTTTTGCTGCCACACGGCAGATGATGTGCTGTGCTGTTACCGGACAGGGCGCCGGAGTGGCTGCGGCGATTTCGGTTAAGGAGGATGTGACCTGCCGAGAAGTAAATACTTCCAAAGTTCAAAAATCACTGAGAAAGCATGATGTCAGGATTGAATGAGACGATGGACACCAGTATCGTAATACACCACTAATCCCTATAAAAATACTGAGGTTTACCCAGGAGGAATTAAAAGATGAAACATATTGAAGAGCCCGCGAAAAAAATCCCGGTTATGGCGGAGACAGATGTTCTGGTTATAGGTAGCGGTCCTGGTGGACTTTCAGCGGCCCTGGCGTCAGCCAGACAGGGTGTGGATACCATGATTGTGGAACGGTATGGTTGTTTTGGCGGGGTTATTACCCAATCCATGATCGGGACATTGGCCTGGTACCGGTCAAGCATAGAAACGGTGGATGCAGGAGGTATTGGGGTTGAATGGGAGCAAAGGGCCAAAGAGATGGGAGCCAGCACTTCCATCTTTCTGTATGAAGTTCTGGACACAGAAGTATTTAAATTTATTGCTGACCAGATGGTGCAAGAAGCTGGTATTGTTCCAATCCTACATTGTCAGATAGTGGATGTTATCATGGATGGGGACACCATCAAAGGCGTCATTACTGAAAGTAAATCCGGAAGACGGGCTATTTTGGCCAAAAGAGTTATTGATGCCACAGGAGATGCGGATGTGGCTTTTTATGCCGGTGTTCCATACCGTTTGGACCCGAAAGAAAATCTTGAATCAGTGTCTGTGAATTTCGGCTGCAGCGGAGTGGATATGGATACGTTTCTCAATTATACGTTGAGCAATCCCAGTTCTGTTTCAGACTGGAATGCTGAAACCGGTGAAAAAGAGGAAGCTGAGTTCAATACGTACCTGGTAGAACCCTTCAATAAAGCCAAAGAAGCGGGTGAAATTCCGAAAGACATACGGCTGGAAAGCTATTGGGGGAATTTTACCGATGCCGGTGAGATAACGAACATGAATGCTATTCATATGCCGAATATAGATCCAACGGATGTATGGGATCTTACCAAAGCGGAAATGGACGGTCGGCAGCAGGTCATGTGGGCGGTTGAGGCGTTGAAGAAATACACGCCCGGTTTTGAAAAGGCCCGGCTTCGCACGATTGGGGCATCCCTTGGGGTCAGGGAATCAAGAAAAATTATCGGTGAATATAATCTCACAAAGCAGGATGTATTGAACGAAGCCCGTTTTGATGATTCGATTGGCATTTTCCCGGAATTTCTCGACGGCCATAATATTGCAATCATGCCTTCCACCGGCAGATACTTTCATGTCCCGTACGGAGTTGTACTTCCCCAAAAAATTGAAAACCTTCTGGTTGCCGGGCGGGCGGTGGCAGGTGACAAAACCTCCCATGCCGCTATCCGGCAGATGATGTGCTGTGTTGTAACCGGCCAGGGAGCCGGGACCGCTGCTGCTTTGTCAGTAAAGGACAATGTGACTTGCAAACAGGTCAATATTTCCAATGTCCAGAAGGCCCTTGAAAAGGCTGGTGTTAGGATTAAATAATCCTGAATATGAATTGAATAAAATGAGGATTGCTGCCAAATAAGTTGATGATCCTAAAAGGGATTCCCTGCTAAAAGAGCTTGTCCCGGACAGGGATCAGGGGTCTGGGATCTGAGACAAGGGGCCGAGGATTCATGGATGCAAGGATTCGAATGAATGGCTAAAAAACCTATAAAGAATTGAAAGTTTGGCGAAAAATTATTATCGATTACAACGATCTTGATTGAAAAATAGCGAATATCGAATGTTGAAAAAATACTTTAAAATATGGACAATGTCAAAGGAAGGTGAAAAATATAAGAAACCTTCGTGATTCGTTATTCGATATTCAGCATTCGACATTAGCTATAAAAACGTGAGAGGTTCATCCGAATGAAACAATTACAGACAACACGCAAAATGGGTATTTGGAATTATCTTGCATATGGCGCAGGTGATATTTATGGGGGAGGAGCCTATTTTATCCTCTCAACATTTACCATGTTTTATCTTATCAATGTCGTAGGTATGAATCCGTTACTTGCAGGCCTCATTCCCGCTATCGGCAAAATCTGGGATGCTGTCAGTGATCCCATCATGGGTTACATTTCGGATCGGACACCGCCCAACAGGTTCGGGAAAAGAAGACTCTGGTTTTTGATTGCAATTATTCCCATTGCTATATCCTTTGTGCTGCTTTGGCTTCCTGTGAACATATCTACGATGACGGGCAAATTTATATATTATGTTATTGCGTATATTCTGTTTTTCACAGTTTCAACCATGTCCTATATTCCCTATACTGCTCTCAGCGCAGAGATGACGGTTGATTCGAAAGAAAGAAACAACTTAAACGGGACCCGGATATTTTTTTCATATTTCGCAACGATTCTCGTGGCGCTGATTGCCAAACCCATCATCGATGCATATGACGGCGGCAGATACGGTTACCTTGTCATGGGAATTATCTTCAGCCTCATTTTTGCGCTGCCATGGATTACGCTTTTTCTGGGAACCTGGGAGCTGCCTGACCAGGTGAAAAAAAAGAAGAAGGAACACCCGGTTAAAAATTTCTTATCTGTTTTCAAAAACAAAACCGGGAGGAAACATATCCTGCTATATATATTTTCTTACGGGACAATGGATATTCTGATGGCCTGGTTTCTTTTTTTTACTATCGATTATCTCAATAAGAACTCAATGTTTGTTTATCTCCAGGGGACTCTGATCGTCACTATGATGATCGCC
The DNA here is from genome assembly GCA_019309685.1 of Deltaproteobacteria bacterium. Classification (GTDB taxonomy): domain Bacteria; phylum Desulfobacterota; class Desulfobacteria; order Desulfobacterales; family JAABPS01; genus JAABPS01. Next base: position 9,223 of record JAFDFT010000017.1, on the reverse strand, counting down.
CTTGTGGGATACGTGTATCTTTCCACTAAAAAAGGCCATATGGTTTCTTATATCCTGGGGCTCTCTCTCTTCCTGGCAGGTATGATATTCATGGCCTTCCAGGGGCCAAATAGCTCGTTTAAGGCACTCATTGCAAATGTGGTGCTTATCGGAGCGGGATTATCCGCAGGGGCCCTTGTTCCGAAACTAATACTTCCCTTTGTAGTGGATCTCGATCGGTTAATTTCCGGCCAGGAGAGAGCCGGTACCTATGCATCAGCCATGGCTTTGAGTCGAAAACTGTTTCATGCATTGATTATAATGAACGGTTTGGGGATTTTACTGAGTGTGATCGGATACAAGCAGCCGGTACCAACTGTCCTTCTTCCTGCTCAGTATCAACACGCTATTGAACTTTCAATGGATAAGCCGATAATCCAGAATTCCATTACAAAGAGCTATTTTCGGAAGGAAGATGGGAGCTATTATTTAAAGGCTGAAAATGGAAAAGAAAACAAACTATCTGAAACTGAAATTTACAACTTAAGTAAAAATTTGAAAGCCCTTGATTTTCAATCTACCGGTATCGGCGACCAGAGAAAGGTTGTACAATCTAAAGCAACCGTCAGCAAACTCAGAGTGCTCTTCATTATACTGCCAATGTTTATGGCATTCACCGGGATAGTGATTGCCTTTTTCTACAAAATGACTCCCCAAAACCATCGGGTTATTGTTGATGAAATTGAAAGGCTGGAAAATGGAGGGAGTAAAGAGGATGTTGCCCCACATACACGTGCCATCTGTGAAGAATTGACAGGTCTACCCTATGAAAAAATGTATGGCGGATAGATCAGGGTAAGGCTGATATCGTATAAGAGTTCTGCCAGACGATAGCGTTTGATATAATGAGAACGTGTATGATGCGCGTCCTTAAATATCATTTTCCCTAATAAAATACCTAATCCTTCTTATTCTGCGATATCCTTCTTTTAACTTCACTTTGGAAATTTTCTATGCGGATGTTACGCTCGGCTTCGATATTCTTTCCAACGCTCTTAACAAGGTCAAGCAGGTCATCCGGTACATACCAGTGCAGTTTACCGCTTTTGTCATGATAAGCGGCCCAGACGATTTCTGCCACAGCTTCGGCAGGTATCAGGCGCCACATGCCTTCTGTGGGAAAGTAGTCCTTGAATTCTTCGGGTACCATACCGGTCATAATATGTCCGGGCAGGGTATCTGCGGCTCTAATATCAACAATAGAAAATTCAATGGACAACGCTTCGGTCAGCCCTTTGATAGCATGTTTGGTTGCGGAATACGTGGCCAGTCCCTTACTACCTAAAATTGCTGATGACGAAGAGGTCGAAAAACACAGCGAATTGGGCGTTTTTTTAAGCATAGGGTAAGCGGAATGAATACCGTTTAGAACACCCATCAGGTTAACCTGAATCATCCGTTCGATATCTGCAAAGTCTGTATCCCCAAACAGGGTTCCCGGCATTATGATCCCCGCGTTGTTGAACAGAACGTCCAGTCTGCCTTCGGTCTTTTCACCAAAAGCATTCAGAACCTTTTGATAAGCAGTCCGATCTGAAACGTTCAGCACGGCGGTGTGGCAGTTTTCAGCCCCGATTTCAGATTCCAGGGACTCGAGTCCCTGCTCATTCACATCACATATGCCGATAAACCAGCCATTTTGTGCAAAAAACCTGGCAGTTGCCAGTCCCATGCCGCTGGCCGCCCCTGTTATAAAAATAGTTTTCTGTTCATTATCCATGTATTGCTTCCTAAAAAAATTGTGAATCGATTACAATCGATATACTTTTGTTGCAGTTCCGCTAAACATCATATTTTTCTCATCCTCAGAGAAATCGGCCGCTATTTTCTTAACCCCGTTCCAGACGACGTGATAGGAAAGTGAAAGCCTGTCTACCGGAAAATTGCTTTCAAACATACAGCGATCAGGACCGAAGCATTCAATGGTATGAATATAGTACCTTTTCTGAGCCGCCACAAACTCATCAGAAGTCGGTGGTACGGCACTCAGGTGCCACCCATATCCGTTATCCGGCATGGCCAAGCCGCCCAATTTTGCAACTACATTTTCGCATTGAGCTAATTCGGCGATATCGAGCTTCCATTGTTTAAAAATCTCTTCACGTTTACCCTCATAGGGGCCGACTCCCAATGGGGTGCCAAAATGATCCAAAATCACGACGGTATCAGGTACTGCTTTCGCTAATTCAGTATAGGATTTTATTTGATGATGATAATGCCACGATTCATAGGTGAAGCCCCTTTGTCCCAATAATTTAACGCCCTGCCGAAAATCATCTCTGGAGAAGAGGTCTTTATCCCCTCTTCCAGGTATCATCAATGCTTCCGGGGCCTCTTCCCGGGCGCCTGCATGACGAATACCCCGAAAGAGTCCCCTGCCGGCAGCTTCATGCCCGTCAAGGATTTCTTCAACCATGCCACCCAGTGTAAGATTAGCATGGGCGACAATACCGGCGATTTTAGCCTGGTCTTCTGTTCCTTGAAAGCTTTGTTCGGCGATTTCAGCTACAAATTCCGTTTCCCCAATGGGCCTCAGGTGTTCCGGTCCTTCCCTTCGGTAACTGGAATGGCATTCCACAAATACTGTTTTTATAATGTTATGCCCGGAACCGGTATCATGCCATAATTCTGGTAACATATAATCGAACCACCTTCCTCCCTGCCATAAATGATGGTGCGGATCGACAATTTCGCGCTCGGGATCTATGATGTCTTCAACCACCTGTTCAAGCCATTCGTTTGTTCCTGGTGCAGGATGTGTCATTTTTTCTCCTTATTTGTAATAATAATAACGATCTGTTTTGAACCGATTAAGTAACAGAAGCAAAAATGTGTGTCAACAAACGACCCATGGCCAGTCCTGCAAAAATGGAACGGGAATCAATGGTTGCTTTTTTTGGGTAAAAAAGGAGGAGGTGCTGTGAAACAGGCATGAGACAGACACAAAGATGCTTTAGGATAAAATCAATGTTTAACGTCATCTACATATTTAACAGATTAATATATTCACTTTTTAGCAGGTTTTAATTCTAGCGGTATTCTATCTTTGTTAATGTTCATGTTGAGACGATGTGTTAATAGAGACATCATATATTCCTTTATCATTTTCTTTAGCGATTCGGATTACCATGGCGCCACTCTTTGGTATGGGTCGGATCCAATCGTGCCGCCATCTTCCATGACGAAAGCTTCGCAGAACCCCGATTCGGCGCCGTTGTGCACCGTGCTCAAAGGCCATTGCGGCAGTGTTCTGCGGTACTACAGCGGCCACTTCACCTATGATCCCCAAGGATGTGAGATGGTGCTTTTTCCGTTCAGTGAAGTCTACTGCCAGCCCGAGTCGACGAAATTTAGGACGCACGACGAAATCGTAGCCATACACCCAGTGATCGTCTATCTCAACTTCCAAATCGAGATAAACGATACGGGTCCGCCGTTGCGCGTACCACGCCCAACAGGCGAGCTCGCCGTTGACTCTGCCGATGGCACAGATCTGTCCCTCGTTCAGGCGCTCATGAATCTCATCAACTGATTTGTATGAGGCGATACGTACGTAGGCATCCACATCAGTTCGCTGGAGCAGGGCAGTGTCAAAAGGCACGGCAGCGCGGGGTGGATCGAGAACACAGTCGAGTACGTGTTCAAACAGCACCATGCGCCGGTAGCCTAGTTTGCCGAGAGTTATGAAAAAGAAGGCGCTGAGTCCCTTATGGCGCAGAACTTCGAAGGCCCGCAGAACAACGGAAAGTCCAGACGCGACGAAATTTCTAGGGAGGAAGTGTTCCTTTGTGATCATGAGTGATAGAAGTATAGTGAATTTCATTTTGACGGTCAAGCCAAAGGTAGCCTGTGATGTTGCAGCGGGAATGCTTTAAGGGATACATTTCATACTTTCTATGTATTATACACCCGATTTTGCCATTATTTTGCGGATTATCCATCCGACTTTAAAACAGAGAGTAATCGGCTTAAGGTTAATCTTTTTTTCCGTTTGTTTCGAACCGCGTTGTTATAGAAACCGTAGGAATCACTTAAACAACATGTGTTATAATTTGTTTTGACAGACAACTCAATTTTTTATATGCATTCTCGATAAAATATCAGGTTTTTATCCCTTATGGGATGTGGTGACTGTGCGGCCATCTACCCAAAAATCCATGACATGGAGCCATGATATTGATATAGATAAGGAGAATGTATGCCAATTGATGAGATCAAAAAAGTCTGTTTTGTAGGAGCGGGAACCATGGGGTGTTTCAACTCCCTTGTTACTGCTATTACAGGTTATGACGTAAATTTATATGACCTTTCGGAAGAAGCCCTGAAGAACTCTGAGGAGAGGCAGAGAAACTGGGGGGAGGCCTTAATTGAAAGGGAATTCACCACGGCCGATGCGATTGAGGAGGGGCTCACCCGAATTACGCGTACGACCGACGCTGTTAAAGCAGCTGCCAATGCGGATTTGTTAAGCGAATCTGTATTCGAGCAGTTGGATCTAAAAAGAGAGACACACCAAAAATTTGAGAAGCTGCTGCCTTCCCACGCCATCATGACCACCAATACTTCAACTATACTGCTTTCCGATATCGAGGGCGTTGTGGGAAATGGGGAACGTTTTGCTGCCATGCATTTTCACCAGCCCACCAGACTGGTGGACCTGCTGGCTGGCCCCCGCACATCACCTGAAACAATTGAAATACTTAAGCGATTCGTTCGCAGCCAAAACCAGGTGGAAGTTGTTCTCAAAAAAGAGAAAGCCGGTTACATTCACAACACATTATATGGTGCTTTGCTGAGCACATCCATGGTCCTGAATTATACATCTTCGGGGACGCATCAGGAGATCGATCAGGCCTGGATCCTTAACCAAAGATCGTATGTTGACAGTGATTCCAAGGTGGAGCTTGGCCCCTTTGGGTTGATGGATCATGTAGGGTTGAATGTGGTCCATGATGCGACGGATGGCGCACTTAAAAAGGCAGAGGAAGAAGGGTTGCTGCATGACCAAAAAAAAGCGATTATGGAAGGGGTCGTGGCCAACCTAAAAGGATATATTGACCGGGGAGACCTGGGAATGAAAGCAGACAAGGGATTTTATTCCTATCCTGACCCTGAATTCCAAAGCGCTGGTTTTCTGGAAGGAGTGACGGAAAATAAGGACCTCAGCGATCCCATCATCAACGCCATATTAAAACAATCCATTTTATTGGTGGTTGATGGGATTTGTGATGTTGAAGATGTTGATCTTTCCTGGATGCTGACCCATAGCCCTGAAATCGGTCCTTTTGGAATTATGGATAACCGGGGAATCGATCTTGTGTCAAAGCAATTGAAAGAGCAGGCAATATTTCTTGAGGCCATGTTTGGAAAAGACGATCCCGACCTTGATGCGTTGAAAAGAGCCACTGATTATCTGGATGCCATGATACAGAAAGGGGAACTAGGGCAGAAAAACGGCAAAGGATTTTACCAATATCCCGATCCTGCTTATGCAAGGGAGGGCTTTATTCCTTAAAAGATGATGGCTTCGTAATCCCGCCTTTAGCGGGACTGTGTTGCGCTGCATTCAGAGCACATTCGACGTACTATAAGCACGTCTCATTCCTCAGGATTTGGGGCGTTTGTTGGAGCAAAGCGGAAAGCCCGCTATGAGTGGGAAACTTGCACTTTTTACTTTGCCATCACATGATTTTCTTAGACCATCAAAAGATAGCGGCCTAAATTTTAACGTTGAAGGTCACTTGCCAGATGAAGCCAAAGGTTGTCTCTTCCTTATTTGTCATACCCCGGTTCATCCGGGGTATCCAGAACAATTTTTAGCCATAATCCTGGATCACCCGGACAAGCTTGTCCTCCGACTTGTTCGGTGGGCCGGGTGATGACTGTTATGTACATTTTTCTTTATTCGTAGAGATAACCACTCTGACGGCACATGCAAGGCATCCATCATTTCAAGGAATACGAATTTTCGGAAAAGATAGATCGCACCCATTATCGGCCTGTTCGCCAGCGGCTTTCCTTTTAAGAAGGCGTGTTCTGTTTCAACCAGTCCAACAGAAATGTATTCACTTCTTCGGGTTTTTCCTGCTGAATCCAGTGCCCGCATTCCAGTGTGATGGTCTCCAGGTTCGGAACATATTCTGAAACATCGCCCCCCTTCGGAACTATATCGTACTCGCCGAAAATTATGGCGCAGGGAACATCGATGCGTTGTGGAAGGTTGGCAGATGTTTCCCAGTTTCGAGTGATGTTACGATACCAATTGATCGGTCCGGTAAATCCTCCCTTGCTGAAAGTTGTAACAAAAACATCCATTTCCTCTTCGGACATGAGGGGTTTGCCCGGCGGGTCCGTTAAATCGAGTAAGGCCATGAGGGATACATTGAAACTGGGCTCTTCTGTTGATGGCTCTAAAGATTGATCAGCCCCACGCGACTGGCGGAACACATTATTAAAAAAGTGCTTGGGATTGGCTGCAAAAGCTGCATCCGCTACACCGGGCTGCCGGTTAAAATGTACGATATAATGCTCCGGCCCGAAAAACTGCTCCATGAGAGCAACGGGATCATGATCACCCCGGGGCATAAAAGGTACACTCATCCCCACCACGCCTGCGACCCGATCAGGGTGCAGGAGCGGCATATTCCAGACAACGGGGCCACCCCAGTCATGACCGATAAAGATTGCCTTTTCCAAACCAAGGGTATCCAGCAAACCAGCCATGTCTCCACAAAGATGATGAATATCATACGCTTCGACAGGTTCGGGTTTGTCTGTGGCACCGTATCCCCTCTGGTTTGGTGCGATGACACGGTATCCCGCATCTGCCAATGCGGGAATTTGAAATCGCCAGGAATATGCGAGTTCAGGAAACCCGTGCGCCAGAATCACTGGAAAGCCTTCTCCCAGTTCATAGACTTCCATATTAATATCATTGGTTTGATAGATCTTCGGATCAGGAAATGTTATAGCCATTTTCAAGCCCTCCTATATTGAGACCTGGTTTATTGTAGTCAACTACTTTTTGTTCAACTGGATTCTGCTGCTTTGTAAAAAATTTGGTCATTTATTCTAACGGGTAACGCGTACCGGTGTCGCTATCTAGTTATCCGGATCTTCGATTTCGATTCCCGTGGATTCCAGAAAACGGCTGACCAGGTTGAACCAGCAGCAGCAGAGTATTAACTCTGTGGTTTGTCTCGGGCCGTATCTGTCGAGGGCCATGGCAAGGGCTTCATCACTCAGCCGAATATCAAATGTAATCTCGTCGGCCACACGGCAGAGCAGATTGCCTTCCTCATCCAGTGTTGTGACAGGACCGTCAACGGCGATTTTCGCTATTTCCTCATCGGTCACGCCGACGATTTTACCAAAATTCCGGTGATGGTGCCATTCATACGTAGCCTTGGTAATATGTGCAATGCGCAAAACGGCGATTTCACGCTTGCGCGCTTCAAATTCGCTCTTAAACAATATCGTTCCGCCCGTGGCATTGAACTCCTTTATACTTTCCGGGGCGTTGCAGAGCATGTTCGACAGATTAACCGCGATACCCGCTTCACGCACTTTGGTTATATATTCCAGAATTTCCGGGGATAAATCTTCATCTTTTGGGATCGGTATCCGAGGCGCCACAATGGTTCTCCTTTATCAAATAGATATATTTAAATGATGATGGATTTGTAAAAAGTCTCGATCTCGCACTAAGCTACAAAGGTCACAAAGTTAACTCATTAATATTATGTTATTTTTTTGGCGTTCTTCGCGGCTTTGTGAGAAAATACAATTTTTGAAAATTTGTCAATGATGGCGTTGATTTTATTTTGCGTTAGAAAATGTAACTACTTCTGACCCAGAATTTCTGGTTAGGGTTTTATTTTCTTCCAGGAACCTTACATGGGAAATAGCTTCACCTGTAGCAAACCATTTCTGCGCCATCGGGAATTCTTCCCAGGAATCGCAATTAATATCCCATGACATCTTAGATGCAACTTCATAAGCGCTCATAGCCTCATTTCCCAGTATTGAAACGATTTCATCCAATCTTTTATGGTGATGATCTTTCAACTCCTGGATTCTACTTTTGTAATCTTTGATGAGGCGTCTGTGGCCCGGAAGGACCAATTCAATCTCAAGTTTATTGACCTTGTCCAGGCTTTCCAGATAATCCGCCAGAGGGTTCTGGTCGTCCGACCAGCATTGAATATTCGGCGTAATGTCAATGAGTATATGGTCTCCTGCCACGAAGAGCTTTTTTGATGACTCATAAAGGCACATATGGCCCATGCTGTGTCCGGGCGTTTCAACACATGTGAAATGATAGTCACCGACTTCAATTTTATCTCCCTCTTGCAGAATGCTCAGCTCGGGCGTCCATTCTGAACCGAACTTATGTCCCGGATGACTGCTCAAAGCGGATTGAAGCTCATCTTTCGGGAAACCATTCTGACCGCCATACGCAATCATTGCATCCCATCCGTCCCATGATTCGACAATTTCTGAATCAGGCCTGTTGAAATAGACTTTGGTATTTTCGGTTGCGAGTTTTGCGACGAGCCCAAAATGATCCGCGTGAAGATGCGTAATAAATAGATCTGTTTTTTTCAGGTCGACTTTCAGCTCCTCTAAACCATTATGCATGGCATCAAGGCATTGCTTCATATTTAGGCCTGTATCTATAATTAAATTCCTGTCTTTACCTTTTATAACATAAGAATTGAGGAATTTAAGAGGACTTTTGGGGAGGGGTATTTCGATTCTGAATAAATTATTTCCGATCTCTTCGATCATTATGAAGCTCCTTTCTCAATTATCTTTTTTAGTTTGTTCGCGTTAAATGGTTTGCCATGGGCCGGGCATATGGTTGAGACACCCATCCCAAGGAGTTTTTTCCAGCTTTTAAATATCAGGTCCGTATCGTCGCCGTAAGGCGGGAAGTAAGGTCCCATTCCGAATGGGTAATAATTTACCATCAAATCTCCGGTAAATGCGCACCCTGAATCAGTCACAATAGAGAGTGACCCGGCCGAGTGGCCCGGCGTTGGGATAATGTCGGCCTTAAACCCATAAGGCTCAAGAGACGTATTATTGTTAATTAAAATATCCGGTTGAACGGATCGGAACCGAAGCAGTCTTGAAACAGCTTTCTGATTTTTCCGGCCGATTTTGCTGAGTTGCTTGTTTA
>JAFDFT010000195.1 GCA_019309685.1 Deltaproteobacteria bacterium | reverse complement strand
TGATGTAGACGGTTTTGTATTTCATAGAGATTATAATGGTTTTAGGTTTTAAGTTTTAGGTTAAAAAATGAATAGCTTGGTTAATTGGCTCTCTTAACACTATAGTAAACTTTTTTCAGGTTTAAATATATTTGTTTGCTCCAAATCTGGTTCAATGATTTTTCGATCAGTGATGGTTCATTGAATATTGGGTGAATTAAGAAAAACTTGATGAATTTGCGTTGATTCTCAATGGGTTTACCCTCTAATCCTCGAAGCAAACATTCTGGATTTTTTAAAGCAAGATTTTCAATGACTTCCCCATTCGCTTCAGATACTTCTGCATTACCAAGAGTTTCTAAAGCATTAGAAAAGTATAGCGATGTTTTTTGAGGATCATCGCATGATACAGCTTCATTTTTAATCCTTTCCCAATGTTCCCAAAACCCATCATAATCCTTTGAATACAATTTGTTCAAGTCATCGGAAGTTGTAACAGCTGTAAATGAAAGTAGGCACAATACGACAAGAATAGATATGATATGATTTATCATCATGATATTAAGATCTTAATATTATAGTCTATAAGGCTACAACTGCAACTTATCATGTGATATCAGCCGGATACCAAAATTTTCCATTTTATAGATATATAAACCATCCACCTTTAAAAAACCATCTGCAATCAGGGCAGGGTCAGGCAAGTCTTTAAGTTCTTTTATGTATGCCTCAACCTCAATTTTTTTGTTCGTTTTTAAAATCTGACCTCTGTATGTCCATTTAAAAGACGAGTCAAGGATCATGTCAAATGTATGGGTTAATCGCAGGTCTTTCCACTTGTCTATTGCAACGAACTTTAGAAGCTGAAGAAAAGACTCAACGCCTAACGATCCCGGACACACAGGGTCCTGGTAAAAGTGTGCTTTAAAAAACCATTCAGAAGGATCCACTTCCTTTACACCGCGAATATACCCAAGATTGTGAGGTCCGCCATCCGGCACGTAAAGATCGATCTTATCAATCATGCGAAGCGCCTTTGACGGCATGTTCATACGTTCATAACTGGTATGCAGTAAATGGTTCGTATCATCCGGAAAAAGGGGGGGTATGTCATCGAATACGTGTGAATCACCTTTGTCTATGTCCTCAGGTGTTGGGTTGTAAATATCCTTTTCTATGCCCCGGATACCTGCCTGAGTGGAAAGAGACTGATTTGTAAAAAAACCAAAATTCGTATCTCCTTTAAAAACAACTTCATCATTCTGGAGCACCCGAAAATCATACTGTTCTATGATCATTTCCGCTGCTTCTGATACATGGGTGAGCCTGGCCTGTGTTTTTAGAGTGCCTTGCCTTTGGAAAACTTCATTAAGACACAGCCGTGCCTCCAAGGTTTCTAAATTTTAAATCATTGCTGCTTCGAAGCGCTGATCCCATATAAGCGGCAAGCCATCCGCATGGCTGAAGCGCGATCTCCAAAAGAATGCTAAACGGCATAACGGGTATCCTGTTTGAGGTAAAATACCATGCGTCAGGTAAAACATCGTGTTCCGCTTGTATCCAGCCGCCCGGTTTAAGCACCCATGGTTCAGGCTCGATATGGGGGATGCGGTCAATAAGCAATAAAGGAGGGTTAGGGAGTCTGGCAATAAATCTGTCCTTACTAAAATCTGAATATTTCTCTCCAAAGGCTTTAGCAGGATCGCCAGTAGAAAATTCGAGCAACTGCTCATAGGTAAATGCCGGTTGAGAAGAGGGCACAGAAACGTCAGGCTGATCGGATAGTTTGATGTGTGCTGTTTTTCGTGACTCCCAAAAAGATTCAATTTCTTTACGGTCAAGCCCTGAAATTTTCATGGACATGTCTTTAAACATCACGATCCGATGACCATCCGCATACATGTTCGCGTCTGCGATGACGAATGGTTCAGGCCCGTAACCGAGTTCCTTTATTTCAACTTCATAAACCACTTTTTTGGTATCAGGAGTCACCGGACCACGGCATTTTAAAACAGCCTTTTTGCCGATTATCGGTTCAAAACAGACATCGGATTTTTCCGTGACCCAACCCAAACGAAGAAGAAATACACGAAGCGTATGGGCACAGCATTCGTACATAAGTGTGCCAGGCATGACCATGTCATCCATAAAGTGACATGTCAGAAACCAGTCATCCGGATAAACGTCCGCTTCTGCTTTTATTACACCCATGCCGTATCGTCCCCCCTTAGGATCAAGGTGCAGAACTCGGTCAATGAGCTTCATTTTACCTGAAGGTAGTCTAAGGGCAGCATTTAATTCAATACCTTGAAAAAGGATCCCGAAGCATCCGAAAACATTGCCTTTTCGAAGTTCGGATAAAGAACCTTCATCATATGTTTCTACTTCCATCGGAACAAGATCCGTCCAGTCTGAAGGCATAATACCTTTTGCTGGAGCAGTATCTTCCTGGGTAAGAATAATACCGCCGGAATTTACAACTTCCTCTTCCGTAAAGAAGCCGGCGCATCCATCAGACATACTGATCAGGGGTTGGTCATTAATAGTACCTTTAAAGTTAAAAAAGAAAAGATAGGTATCTCCCTGCTTTATAAATTTATCAATGTTAATGTCATAAGTAATAGTATCGCCCGGCTGAGGTAGACCACGGTGGAAAATAACAGATGCGTCCAACAGCCGGTAACATCTTTTACCTTTGACCATGTGATCAATGCCTAGATATGAACATAAGAACAGGTCTGCCTGGCCAGCTTCTACAGAAATGCAAATAGGCGCTTTTCCGGCATCCAGATACCAAGCGTCTGAAAGAACATCATGCTGGGTGACGATTCTGCCTGAACCCAGGGATAGTTTTTCGCCATGAATGGAAACTATTCTGTCTACCAGCATCAAAGGCTCATCAGGCAAACGAACACGGGTCTTATACGTATCGATGATTTCAAATTTAGGCCCCAGAACCCTGGCAATAGAACCAATGGCAAATTCCATACACATATCTTTGGAAAAAGCCGGTGGCGCAGCTTTAGCCTCTGTTTTTTGTATAACAGGGTCAGCATAGGGTTTGATGTTATTAAGGGGTATATTGCCGCTTTTTTTTGCTATTTCAATTAGCTTGGTCTGTAAAGAAATAGCTTCCTCAACAGATCGGCTTAATTCATCGAATATTCGGAGAAATGTATTGTGCGTGTCGTTCGTCATCTCCATGTTTCTTTTTACGGTATCGATGAGATCGTTTTTGCTCAGATCAGAATTTGTAAACTGCTGATCTTGTAACTGGGACGGCAATGGCTGTGTTTCTTTGACCTGAACAGATGCGGGCAAAACGGGGCGGGGCTTTTCACTGCCAATGGTCAGAAAAATTTTATTGTTCTTTTTGTTCTCAGCTCTGTTTAATACAGCATGCGGAAATGATCCAGGTCCGTATAATTGATTGAGATCAACAGATACCCTTTCTGAGATAAGAGATCCAAGAAATTTCAGGATAGATAAAGCATCGTCTTCACCCCGATTACACGTAGAAATCGCTAGGTGGGGTCTTGAACCAAGAATATTGTCTATCATTCGACTGCATGAGTTAAATGGCCCCATTTCCATAAATATTCTAATTCCATCAGAATAAGCCTGTTCGATCACTTTTGTAAAATCAAAACCTTCAATCGCCTGATCCAGTATAGATTGTGCGGATAGGTTTGTGGACGGCTCGTATTGTTTCCCCCACGCGCAGGAGTAAAACCGAATGTTTTCAGGTGGATGGGTTGGGAAAAGATGAAGATCTCTGTATTCGTTGGCAACAGGAATTGCTGCATCACAATGAACCGTAACCACACCATCTAAATAGAAAATATCACATTCAAGTGCTTTTACTACTTCATTAACATGAGCTTTGTGTCCGCCAATTACGCATTCTTCAGGTGAATTTACAATCAGCAGCCGTGCGTAAGGAAATTGGTCAACAGCTTTTTGAACGACTTCAGCGGGACGATTGACCATGCCGGTTACCCATTGTACCTGTTCAGTGGAAGGTACTTTCCATGCTTTACGTAACGCATTGCAGGGCCCGTAAAGGTCTGTACGAAAAAGCTGGGTGGAAAGCATTCGGTCAAGCATTTGTGCTGGATCCGGCCACGCTCCCATGGAGAAAAGGCCAACAGACTCACCCAGGCTATAACCGATTACGGCGTTTGGGCTTACACCAAAATTTCGGATAACTTGGGACATGACCCGTCCGTGCATGACCTGTGCAAATATCATATTTAAAGGGTCTGAGATTATTTTCTCATATGCTTGTTTTTCCCAGTCAGGTCCCCATGATGACCGCCAGGGCATATAGTATTCCGGAAGCATCTGAGCTTTTAAGTGAGGTGTTTCATCATCCATTTCATTAAAAATTTCTGGCCACTGGGTGCCGATTCCTCGTCCCATTCCAAGATAATGACTTCCTGAACCTGGAAAAACAAAGGCCAGCGTGTTAGGATCGAATAATGGATATGGAGAATAACAGATAGTGTCAGGTCCGTTCAGTTTTTTAGGTATACCTGACGATACAGCCTTTTTTGCTGTATCCACATACGCATCAAGCTGATGTTCATCTTTTAGAAGAATGGAAACCGCGTATTTTTTATCAGAATCTAAAGGGTTTTTCGAATACCATGAAGCAGCAGCAAGCTCGATATTGCCGGAGCTTTTTAGGTGATTTTTTACATGGCCGTGGAGATCAGTCAGGTTTTTTGAAACGGATTCAGGAGTGTCGCCTTCAACTACAAATAGTCCATACTGACGAAGCCCCATAGGGCTTTTTTGTTCTATTTGTAATGCAGTTGTTAATTTATCCTTCTTTTGAAGAATATGGTCATTATTGGATTCTTCAAGAATCACATGCATACACGTTCCGTCTGAAGACAGGGATGCTACACATGCCCTGCGAGGACCGTTTTCTCTGTCTCGTAACCAGTGTTGTGGATTGACGGGCATATGGAAGGGGCTTTGCTGCCAGCGAGGGTTTTGAGGAGTAGAAAAATTAGTTAATGGTGGTATGATGCTATGATAAAGGCAAAGCGATGATTTGACAAACGAAGCAAGGCCTGACGCTGCACCTGTGTGGCCTATAATGGGTTTTATGGCTCCCAAAGAAATAGATTTTTCAGCAGGCAATCTTTTGACTGTATTTTTTGGGTTAGGAAAGAATTCAATGAGCGCTTCTGATTCAGCAGTGTCGTCATTTTTATACCCACTACCATGGGATTCCATGTGGGTGACGGATTCAGGAGATAAACTAGAATCCCTAAAGCATCGCTTTAAGGATAAAACATATGCTTCTTTTGAAACTACACCTGATTTGATATCACCGCCGGTAGATGCACCGATACCTTTAATTGTGCAATAAATCCTGTTTCCATCCTTTATTGCATCGTCCTGTCTTTTTAAAATAACTGCGGCGCATCCATCACCGGGTAGCGTACCGTCACCGGATATATCAAAGGGGGAAATGTTGCCATTTACAGATAAGGGCTTAGTCAAATTGGATATGACAGCATTTCTCACATCTCCTGCAAAATCAATGGCACCCACAAGGACCGCGTCTGTTTCATGCTGCTGAAGAGAGCGTACCCCGATTTCAAGTGCTCTGAGTCCTGAAGCTTCCCCTTCAGATACAACAAAACTGGGACCTCCAAAATGAAATTCTCTGGCGACCCTGGAGGCAACAATTGACGCAAGTGCGCCCAGCGTACGGGTAGCGGTTAATGGTTCACCGCAGGCAGCTTTTAATTGCTCCAACCACGTTGAAATTTGCTCCTCATCAAGGTCGAGATCAAGTATGTTTTTCCAAAGAGATACTTTGTTTTCAATGTCCCATTGGAGATTGAAATTAGTGGTGTCGAAATCAAAATCAACTCCGATGAATGCGCTCATACGGGAGCGATTTTCATTGGTGCTCATTTCAGCATTTTTCATAGCGCCGGCTGCGATTTTGAGCATGAGAAGCTGCTGCGGGAGAATGTCCCGAATTTCATTCGGTGGGATTCTAAATTCATCCATCCTCACCGAAATGCCTTCCATAAAACCGCCCTGAAAATCTGACACGTTTATATATTTTTCAGCAAAAGATTCGCTTCCTTGAAATCTTGATTCCGGTATATTTCTTAAAGCGGAAGTTCCATTAAACACAGTTTCCTGAAATGAGCGTAATGAATTTATAGGGCCAAACGCTGTATCCATACCAATGGCAGCAATGGGTGGAATATCTTTATCCAGGATTTTATAAGAGGTTTCGCCTGATATAACCGAAATTTCGGAAAATGGTTGTTTAGGCTCCGAAGATTCTGAATAAAATTCCTCTAAAAGGATATGCCCGTTTGTTCCGCCAAAGCCAAATGCATTAATTGCCGCACGTCGGGGAATATTGGTATTTCTTTTTTCCCAGGGTTGAGGATCTGTTTGTACTCTAAAAGGGCTGCTGAAAAGGGGGCTGTTTTTTGAAGGATTGTTAAAATGAATCGATGGCGGGAAGATCTTATTGTTCATGGCAAGGACCGTTTTAATCAAGCCTGCTATACCCGCCCCTGTTAACAAATGCCCGATCATGGACTTTACAGACCCGATGGCGCATTGTTCTGCAGACCAGTCCTCATCACTCCATAAATGGACCAGGCTTTGTAGTTCTGTTGTATCTCCAAGAGGGGTCCCCGTACCATGGCATTCAATAAGGTCAATATCAGCAGGTGATAAACCGGATGTTTCATAGGCGTTTCGCATGGCCCTTAACTGTCCTTCGCTATCCGGCGCAAGCAGATT
>JAFDFT010000194.1 GCA_019309685.1 Deltaproteobacteria bacterium | reverse complement strand
ATAAAGCCTTCGGCTGATGCCGGAATGAAAGGCAATCTGGCCCATAAAGACAAAAAGAGGGATAACGGTTAAACCGTAAGATGAAAAGACTTCGAAAACATCCCTTGCCAGAAGACAAAGGCCTGGGCCAAGATCGACCACATAGCTGAATCCAAGAAAACCCAGGAAGCCCATTACAAAGCCCACTGGCATCTTGGAAAACAGAAATATGACCAGGATGATAATACCGATTATACCTATTGCCGTTAAGCTCATTTGCGAAACACCTCGGGCAGGCTTTTGGAAAGATCCACCAGCAGGACAAGACAAACCGCAGCCGCAGCGAAACTGATACCATACACAAATGGGTAAAAGGGTAACTCGAGGGTCAGGGATACCTCCCCGCTTGCCTTGAGGTCATTGGCATAAAGAACAGATTGCCAGGAAAGTAAAATAAAAAGGATAAGTCCGAATATAGTAGTTATAGTTTCAATAATGGCCTGGATTTTTTTTGGAAGGAGGTTAACAATAATACTTACAGCTACATGACCCCTTTCCACTGAGGTATGGGCCATAGCAAAAGAGACTGCTACCGCACCCAAAAAACAAACCAGTTCATAGGTTCCGGCAATCGGCCGAAAAGGACTTAGAATAGCCCAATGATATTCATGGTAAAGGGTTACGCCTAATCGAAAGATAACATCGGCACATGTGAGGAGCATCATGGAGACGATGGCAATTCCTGCTATCCAGTAAAGAGCCTTCGCCAAGTTTTTAGAAATCTTTTCTAAGTAGCTCATTTTTATCGGAATAAAGAGCAATGTGCCGGTTTTCCTTAGAATCAAACTTCGAGGAAAGTCGGAACCCTTTTAATCCATTTCATACGAGCGGATGAAAAAACCCTTCCCTTGTGAAAGGCTTTTATCTTTGTAACCCATTAAGAGGAGGACAAAAATTTAAATGCTTATATAGCAGGCTGAAGAGAAGATAGTCAACACTAAAATCGAAGAACCATCCTGAGTCACTTGAATCAGTGGCTGGATGATTACTCCTTTTTTGATCTTCCTGAAAGTCATACCTCTCAAATGATCGCTTCATTTACCATTTCCGCAATGTCAATGACCTTTGCGCCAAGTTTTAATTTCTTGGCAGCGATTTTCAAGTTTTCCTTGCATGCCGGACAGGCTGACACTAATAATTTTGCTCCCATGCCCTTTATTTCCGAGATCCTCGCCCGTGCCAGATCATCCGAAAATTCCGGAAACCCTGTTGGCAGCAACCCCCCGCCTCCACAGCAAAAGCTGTTTTCTCTGGAGATACTTAGCTCTTTGAATTGAATCCCTTTAATATGGCTCAGTATCCTACGGGGAGGGTCATATATTTCAAGCCCTCTTCCCAAATGGCAAGGATCGTGGTAAGTGACTGTTTTATCACCTGCCACGGTGTCCAGTTTCAGTTTCCCGTTTCGAAGAAGCTCTTCTAAAAATTCGGTTGAGTGAAGGACTTCAAAATTTAGTTCTCTTTTCAGCCATTTAGGATAATATTTTTTGAACATCATAGTACATGTTGGACAAGTCAGGACAACCGTTGAAGCCCCGCTGTTTTCTATGATATCAACATTATGTTTAGCAATCTCGGGAACTTTTTCTTCATTTCCGCTGAAATACAGGGGTGCACCGCAGCACCACTCCTCGTCGCTTACGGTAAAAGAGATACCCAGTTTTTCGAGAACACTCGAAAAAGCATTGGGTATCTCAGTCTCCATGTAGGATGAAACACAGCCTACAAAATAGAAGATTTCCGCCTGAGAAGACATTTTTTCACTTCTCTCCTTGGGCAGCCATTCATGTCTTCCGGGCAGCCTTCCACCATAGGGGCTTTTCTTGGTGAGAATGTTCTCCGCCAACATTTTATGGGGCTCTAAGAGTGGAATCCCATTTTTCACCAACTCCTTTTTTATTAGAGTAAAGAGATCCACCTGACTTTCAATAACGCCGCAGTTTACTTCACAGGCCCCGCAGGTGGTGCAAAGGTACAGGATATCCCTGACCGATTCCGAAAAGGCTATCTTTCCCTCATAAAGGGCCCGAGCCAATTGCATGACCCCTCCGGCACTATATGTAAAGAACTTACCCTTTATTTGCATCGGACAGAGCAAACTGAAGTCGGCTTCTTCATTGCCATAAGTACATTGACCGCATCGGGTGCACTTGTGCATTGCGGTGTAAAGCCTTTCATCAATGCTGAATTGCTTGATCATTGCATATGTCTCCTAAAATAGTAGCATACCTGGGTTCATTATATTATTGGGATCTAATAATTTTTTTATCCTCCGGAGGAGGTCTCCATACATGCACGTCGTTGCAAAAAAGGTGGGATCCTTACGATACCTGAACATAACCCCCCCGTAATTGCGCAACAGGTCCCTATATAATTTCCCGTATATTCCCTTTAGGTGCTGTAAATATTCTCTTTCCTCGATCAAAGAACCGGTGACATATACCACGAAAGCGAAGAAAAACTCTCTGGCATGAGAATGAGGTAAAGCTCGAAAAAAATAGGGCGGCTTGAATTCCCGCTCTGCCAAATCCCACATGAATTTTTCGATTTCGATCAGCTTTGATGGCTCGGCAGTAAGCAGACATCCCGGCAGGTGCAGCCCCGCCCTTATCTGGGATTCTTCTCCTGGCTTCGGAAGCATGCCTTCAACGAAATAGGAGTGTAAATATCTATAGCAGCCCGGATATTTTTCGCTTGCTTCTTCATTTTCCAGGTAATCTCCCCCGAGTTCACGGGCTATCTTGATACACACGTTTTCCTGAGTATTAACGACTTCCTTGTAGCCACTGAGTCGTGCAGATGCTATTCCGAACGGTATGCCTGGAGGTGGAGTTCTCTGATCCGATTTTAGCATTTCTTCTGACATTTTTTCCGATTTGGACAGCATCATTTCATGAAACATATTCCATCCCCATGTCCAGAAGGTTACGCTTTCCGCCAGATTCCTTCTCACAATACGCTTCATATATTCGAGTGCGGGTGGGAAACCATCAAACGTAGTAAGTAGAAGTCTTTCCTCTTCTCCTCGGTCGAAGATTTTTACGGATCCCTTTGTCACAATTCCGAGGGTTCCGTACGAGCAGGCGAACAGACCGGTCAGATCAGAGAAACAGTGGTATCTTGCACGCCAGCCGGCGGTTTCAAAACTCGCAGAGCCGGTCTTTATGATGCCTGCTTTCGGAGTCACGACCTCAAGTGAGAGCACCGGGTCAGGATCCCACTTGGCAGCAAAGTTGCCTGAAGGGCGCATGAGATAATTGGCCAGGGGGCTACTCCCTCCTGCAGCCGTCGGTAGATGGCAGAAGAATCCGGCTTTCTTTAGCTCTCTGGAAAGTTCATGGAAAGTAACCCCCGGTTCAATAACTGCATAAGCTGCATCTTTGTTGATTTCAATAATCTTATTCATGAGCCTCAGATCAGCTACTATGCCGCCCTGTAGCGGAACAGCCATACCGGCAATATTTGAACCTCGTGCCATGGGTGCCACCGGAACCCTGAACCGATCAGCAATTTGAACAAGATGTAGGACTTCCTCGGTGGCCTTTGGCAAGACCACACAACTTGGCAGCGTAGCCGAGCCTGGAGGAATGGCCGAGTCTGCAGAATAGCAGGCCAAAACAGCCTCATCATCACTGATTCTGCCCTCCGGGAATAGAGATGCAAGTGCGCGATACAATCCATTCATTATTTTTCCTCCTGAAGCCAGTTTAGGTTTTGGACATCTGACAATGCAAAGAGTGTAATTTACTCCCCTATCCGTATATTTCAATATTTTGTCATTCTCTTTATCATGTCTTGAAATAGGATGTCAATTAAGATTCTGTAACATAAGGTTTTGACTTGACATGAATATTTCTTTATGGTATCGGATAAAAGTAGTTGAAATTAGGTAAAAGTATAGATGGTTGTTAAAGGAGATGGAGCGTATAAGTAAATATTATTTTCATTCAAAATTTATTTGCAAAAGGGGGAAACTATGAAAAGGAAAGTGTGGTCTTTGGTATTTTGTTTTGTTTTTGTTTTTGGAATGGTTTCATTTTTTAGTTCTTCTAATGCGCAGGCTGTGGCTATAGAAATCAGATACAGTATCCTTTTTCCACCAACACACATTCATGCCAAGTTGGCCGATGCCTGGTCAAAAGAGATAGAGAAACGCACCAATGGAAAAGTAAAAATCACCTTATATCCGGGCGGCGCATTACTCAAAGGACCTAAAATCTATGACGGAATCCTGAAACGTATTACTGATGTAGGAATGTCCGTGTTAGGATACAGCCGGGGTGTTTTCCCTGCAATGGAGGCTATTGATCTTCCCATGGGTTACCCCAACGGCAAGGCTGCTACCGCAATCATTAACGACTTTTATAACAAGTTCAAACCCAAAGAGCTATCAAAGGTAAAGGTCCTTTATCTCCATGCCCACGGTCCTGGATTGCTTCATAGTAAGAAGCCCGTTAATAAACTGGAAGACATGAAGGGATTTAAGATCCGTTCCTACGGCTTTAATGCCAAGCTCGCTAAGGCCCTTGGTGGAGTTCCGGTAGCCATGGGACAGGGGGGTGTGTATGAGGCCCTTCAAAAAGGTGTGGTGAACGCCACCTTAAGCCCAATGGAAGTGTTGAAAGGATGGAAGCAAGGCGAGGTAATCAAGGCCACTACCGAATGTTACAGTGTCGGTTATACGGCTGGATTTTTTGTATTCATGAACATGGACAAGTGGAACTCCTTGCCTAAGGATGTCCAAAAGGTCGTTGATGAAGTCAGCGCACAGTGGATCGCCAAACATGGCAAGGCCTGGGATGACGCTGATAAGGCAGGAAGGGAGTTTACCCTCAGCCTGGGTAATAAGATAATCCCCCTCTCCAAAACGGAGAGTGCCCGTTGGGCCAATGCTGCCGCACCTGTAGTTGATAATTATATAAAGGATAAATCTGCTAAGGGACTGCCAGCTAAGGACTACGTTGACTTTATAAAAGCGGGGGTCAAAAAATACAGCAAATAGCAACTGAAGTGATGAATAAAGGGGGTTGCCGTACTTGATATTTGAGGGCAACCCCTTTTTTCATGTCCAGGATACCGTTCTTCCAAATATTTCCATCAGTCCTTATTCGATTTCTTCCAGAATCTGCCTTTTCAGTTCGCGTTTCAGAATTTTACCTGTAGTGGTTTTAGGAAGGTCGGCTACACTGATGAATTCCTTGGGGACCTTGAAAAATGATAGTTTTGTTTTGAGATAGGACTTCAATTCAGCCTGGTTTAATTGCCGGCCCTCCTTGGGAACGATAAAGGCCATTACCCTCTCTCCATATTCCTTGTCAGGCAGGCCGATAACCGCGCATTCTCCCACCTCCGGTCTGGAATAAAGAACCTCTTCTATCTCCCTT
>JAFDFT010000193.1 GCA_019309685.1 Deltaproteobacteria bacterium | reverse complement strand
GAGTTGAGCGGAGGCGTACTCAGTTGTACGCTGCACACACAATTTCGATGGTTTACGAAGAGATTGCGGAAAAGGGCCATTTATGGATGGAAAGATAAGGTAGTTGCGATACATTGTATGTTTCTTATTCTTTTCTTCATCTAATTTTTTAATCCTGAATGGATTGAAAATGCCACCTTAAAATTAACAAGAATCAATTTGAACCCGTATACTACTCTTTAAGAAGCGAGATGAGTCCCGCCACACAGAAGGCGGACAAACTTGACCACTTTATAAAATAAATCACATAAAATTAAAGGAGGAGACAACGATGGACGCAACCGGTTTGGAGAAAGATGAAGCAAAAATTATCAAATTTAGTGATTTTTTACCCTATGTACTGAAATACCTGCCAAAGGTGCCCAGTACTATCAAAGCAGTAGGCCAAGCAAAAAAGATGTCCTCCGATACAAAAATGTCATTAGGTATTATTTTTGAAGAGAATGCCGTGAAATACGCGGACACACCGGCTGTCAAATATGAGGATGTCGTCTATTCGCATAAAGAATTTAACCAGATTGTCAACCGCTATGCGCATTTCATGCTGTCATTGGGAATTAAAAAAGGCGAAACTGTTATTGCCTTTCTGGAGAATCGGCCGGAAATTTTGTTTATTATCGGAGCAGTGGCAAAAATCGGCGCGGTGGTTTCGTTGATAAATCCTCATCAGCGAGGAGCCGTTCTTATTCACAGCGTTGGACTTGCTCCCTCCAAACACTTCATTATAGGCGAGGAACTTGTCGATGCTTTCGAAGAAGTTAAACCGGAACTAAACCTTGGTGATGATGTCCGTTTTTATTATCTCGAAGACCTCGGCGCAAGCGGTGCTCCCGCCGGTTATCAGGACTGGGGTACGGCAACAAAGGATTGTGATTCTCAAAATCCGCCTACAACGGCTGACATAACCATGGAAGATCCCTTCGCCTATCTGTTTACTTCCGGGACTACGGGGATGCCCAAGGCTGCTATCACACTTCAGGGAAAATGGGTTACGACTTACCTGACGTTTGGAAAGATTATGCTCAAACCCACTTCAGAAGACACCGTGTATATTCCATTACCGTTTTATCATGGAACGGCCATGTATGTCGGCTGGCCCGCGGCATCTTCCGGTGGTGCAGCGATAGCAATCCGAAGGAAATTCTCTGTCTCCAATTTCTGGCCTGATGTAAAAAAATTTAATGCCACCGGATTTATCTACATTGGAGAACTCTGCCGTTACTTGATGGAACAACCCCCAAGCCCGGATGACAGCAATAACACCATCACGAAGATCATCGGCAATGGATTGCGGGTCGACATGTGGAAAGCGTTCAAATCCCGCTTCGATATTCCCTTCATCTATGAATTCTATGGGGCATCCGAGGGAAATATTGCCTTTCTGAATATGTTGAATATGGACTGTACCGTGGGTGTGTGTCTATTGCCTTTTGCGATCGTGAAGTATGACATCGAAGCCGAAGCTCCCATCAGAGATGAGAACGGATTCATGCAACGGGTTGAGACAGGAGAAGCAGGGCTGCTGCTCGGGGAAATCTCTGAGGAAACCCCGTTTGTCGGTTATACGGACGAGGAGGAAACTGAAAACAAGATTTTTCGCGACGTATTTGAAAAAGGAGATGCCTGGTTCGATACCGGGGATCTGTTGCGCGACATCGGTTTTAAACATGCCCAGTTTGTAGATCGTCTGGGAGATACCTTTCGCTGGAAAGGAGAAAATGTCTCGACATTGCAGGTAGAAGCCGCCGTAAATTCATTTCACCAGATTTCGGAATCAGCCGTATATGGAGCCAGTATCCCCGGGACCGACGGGCGTGCCGGCATGACTGCAATTATTCCTTATGAACCGCCGGATAAATTCGACCTGGCCGGATTCTATTCAGCGCTGGCATCCAAATTGCCAAATTACGCCATACCGGCATTTATCAGGCTTAAAACCGAGTTTGATTACACCGAAACAATGAAACTAAAAAAGGGGAAGCTGAAAAAGGAAGGATTTGATCTGAGTCAGGTTTCCGATCCATTGTATGTCTGTCTGCCTGGCAGCAAGGAGTATATAGCTCTAACGGATGAGATGTTTAAAAAAATCACTAACAAAGAGTATCGTTTTTAAAATACACCGAATCGGGTTCTTTGGTGCGGTCATTACAAATAGGAAAAAGGTTTAATGGGAGTAATATCAAAATACAAGGTTTGACCCCATTTGCCTAATGATACGGAGGAAACTGGTATGACCAGCAGTGTGGAAGATATTCAACAGGCATACGAATCGTGGACCAAGACATCCAAAAAATTGATGGAGCCGGCTAGAGAATACATGCCCGGCGGAGATACGCGTACTACGGCCCATTACGCCCCTTACCCCGCATTCATGACCAGAGGAGAGGGATGCCGGCTGTGGGACGCGGACGGGCACGAGTACATCGATTTCATGAACAATTTTACGTCCCTGATCCTGGGACACGCGAATCCGAAAGTAGTATCAGCCGTAAACGAACAAATCTCTGTTGGAACTGCCTTTGCCGCTCCAACGGAGAGCCAGGTACTTCTTGCAAAGATGATTATTGACCGGGTGCCGTCCATTGAGCAAATCCGGTTTTGCAGCTGCGGCAGTGAGGGAACGATGATGGCTGCCAGGGCAGCCAGGGCGTTTACGGGCAAACAAAAAATAATGAAAATGGAAGGAGGCTACAACGGTAATCACGATCTGGGCGAAATCAGCCTGATACCGATTCCGCCCGATGCCGGTCCAATCGAAGAGCCAAATACCCTTCCGCCTGATAAGGGGATTGCGTTAAGCTCAGTAGCAGATGTGGTCACAGTACCATTTAATGAACCGGAAATCACCGAAAAGCTCATTAAAAAGCATAAAGATGAAGTGTGCGCTTTGTTAATGGAGCCAATGCTTGGAGGATTGGGAATGATCCCTCCAAAGCCCGATTATTTAAAGGCGATTCGGCAAATGACTGAGGATAATGACATCCTTCTGATTCTCGATGAAGTCATCACCTTCAGGCTGGCACCCGGCGGCATCCAGGAAATATTCGATATCAAGCCGGACCTGACCGCCATCGGTAAAATTATTGGGGGCGGATTGCCCATTGGCGCGTATGGCGGACGGCGGGAGATCATGCAGCTTTTCAATCCGGAAACAGAAGGTTTCATGTGGCACGCGAGCACCTTCAGCGGAAATCCATTATCCATGGCAGCAGGCATTGCCGCTGTCGAACAACTCGAGCCTGATGTGTATGACCGGCTCAATACATTAGGAGACCGTCTAAGAGACGGCCTGAATCTAGTTTTTGAAAAAGCCGGCATCAGAGGTCAGGCCATTGGATTTGGATCTCTGGTAAATGTACACTTTACGGACAAACCGATCAGCAACGCGCGCGATAGTGTGGAAGGCTTCTTTGGAGCTGGAGCTATGCCCATGTATTTTCATCTGTGCATGCTGCGCCGCGGTATTTTTCCAGCCAGCCGGCACATGTACAGTATCTCTACTCCCATGACGGATAATGAAATCGACACCGCATTGGGAGCGTTTGCTGAATCACTCTATGAGATGAAACCGATTGTTGAGCGGGAGTATCCGCATCTACTACGATGAGACAGAAGGAGGAAATAAATGAGGTTTAGGGGAAGATGGTGAAATATTGACATTTAAAAATG
This sequence comes from Deltaproteobacteria bacterium, assembly GCA_019309685.1. Classification (GTDB taxonomy): domain Bacteria; phylum Desulfobacterota; class Desulfobacteria; order Desulfobacterales; family JAABPS01; genus JAABPS01. The sequence continues at coordinate 2,258 of JAFDFT010000193.1, read as the reverse complement.
GAAGGTGAGTCAAGAGCAGACTTGACCCTTTTATATTTTCACTTGAACAAGTAAGAATAAGTCCAATTAGTCAAGGACGTCCCCAAACTTTCAGGGCTGGAAGAGACGAAGAAAGATATTGAGGATCGTTTTTAAGTCAAATAAGTGTATAGCTAGGAGTCAAAAGAAGATTTATCCCCCCTCTAGCGTGCTGCCCACTATATTTATTCAAAATCATGTCGAAGAAAACTCAAAAAGAGAAAACAAATCAGACTGTTCTTGAAAATGGAATAGAGCGTTTTGAATTTTACCGTAATGGGATTGCTCTTTTACCGGAATCAAAAGACCAAACACCCGGTGTGGCCATTATGATAGTTGAGGATAAATTGAACCTGTCGTTCAGGTTTTGCAGTTGCAAACAATACAGCACAAAGAGCTGCGAACATATTATCGAGCTGCCACAGGTTTACAGAGCTTACATTAAAAAATTCGCCATTTCAAACCTTGAAGAGAATTTTAAAAAAAACCGATGGTACCGCATCGCACGTGTTATGGCGAATGAATCTCATGAAACGCCAGCCACTATTCAACTGCAATGTAATGAATTCGGCGATGAAAAGGTTGTGAATGTATTCGATTCCAAAGGAAATGAGATACTTTCATACCTTGCCGATGCGAATCGGTGTGAAAGATTTGTGGGGCGCTGTAGTCTTTCCAAAAAAAACAACAAACGTGCATCCAGGGATAAAGTTATAAAAAAACTGGCAAGATTGACCATCACGAATAATGAACGTGCGATGCTGGATCGGGGTTTAAGGACGCGTGGCCTCGCTTTCCGGGAAAGTTTCTGGTACCGTTTTGCTTATCATGCGTTCCGGGAATCAGGAAGAAATGACTGTCGTTTCAAAACTGCTGTTGATGAAAGGAATGGGAGCTTTGTGCTCACATGCACAGGGGCAGGCGGTGATCAGGTCTTTCGCATGGATATACCACGCTTGAAGGTAAAAGAGCTGTTGAGTGATTTCAATCAGGACAGCACCGGATATGAGGGCGTGCCTACTCACCCTGTTCCGTTGAAAACCGTGTTTTGTCTTTCGCTAAATAAACAGCAAGAGCTGGAGATTGTTCCGCACATACGGTTCGAGGATAAAACCGGCGGACAGAAACTGTACGAGAGTGAATCTTTGAAACCCAATGTATACGGTACGTTGATTTATATTGAAGAAAAAGGTGTTTTTGGCGAATTGGAGCACTCGGACAGGACTGGATGGATTTTTAAAGACCCTGAAAAAAAGTGATCGAAAAAGCAGAGGTCCCGGACTTTTTGGAGAAGTTTGGGAATGATTTGAGAAAAGGACCGTATCTCCTGGATAATCAGGTCAAAAATCTCAAGATTTTTAAACAATATGATAAGATCGAAATAACACTCGATGCCATTGAAAGAGAATGGACCTGGATTTCCCTGGAATACCGTTTTGGTAATACGGATATTTCGCTTCAACAGTTATTCAATGCGAGACAGAAGGGAAAACGATTTATCGAAACAAAGGAGGGATGGATAGATCTGCATTCGAAGAAACTGGAGGAATTAAAGGTTTTGCCGGATTTAGGAGAGGCAGAGATTGAAGGGCGTAAAGATCATTCTTTAACCCTTTTAAATAATATTCTTGAGCTGAAATCGATCACCCCGCTTCCGCAATTTAGAGGGATGACATCGAGATTGAGAGAATACCAGAAAATCGGCGTTGAGTGGCTTTGGTTTCTGTACGAAAACGGTTTCGGAGGACTCCTTTGTGATGACATGGGGCTCGGCAAGACACACCAGATTATGGCCTTTATGTTGTGTCTTCATGAAAACGGGTACGCCAAAGACCCTTTCCTTGTTGTGTGTCCCACGACAGTATTGAGCCACTGGCAACGAAAGATCATCGAACATGCTCCGGGTCTAAATCCAGTCACATACCATGGCGGGGCGCGTAATCTTAAAGAGGCTATGGCGGGATGTAAGCTCTTGCTGACATCTTACGGTGTCATGCGCAGGGATATAGAAATGCTTGAGAAAATCAATTTTTCCATCGCGGTGTTTGATGAAATTCAGCATGTAAAGAATTCGAAAACACTGGGCTACGGCGCAGCCAAAAATGTGAAAGCAGCGATAAAGCTAGGTCTTACGGGCACCCCAATCGAAAACGCTCTGACAGAGCTCAAATCTCTGATGGATTTGACGGTCCCTAACTATCTCGGTAGAGATACGGATTTTATAACCCGGTACGTGGACC
>JAFDFT010000192.1 GCA_019309685.1 Deltaproteobacteria bacterium | reverse complement strand
AAAGCGGCCCTCTGGACCCGCGGAACTTTACTATAAGGCTGAGCGGGAAATTAAAAAATTTTAACACCCCTTTTCTTTAAAAATAATATCTATTTCTCTGAAAAAATGGTATGTCTCAATCCCCTTGATAAAATGGGAGCATATAGTTAAGATAAAAAGCGAGAAGGTAAATAATCTGTCCGCGCACTGATGACGCCGTACTTAAAAGAATCGGCAGATTCCCGGAAAAAGATAAACACTGTGCCTTTCTTGCTGCCGAAACACTTCAGGAAGCACTTAGATGCTATATGATTCGTGATACAAAAAAAAGAGAAAAACCATGACTGACAAAAAAGAAACCCTTGCTGTCAATGTTAATGTGGAAATAACTGCAGAATCACTTCAGGCAATCGTTGAAAATGTTAAAAAACAAACAGGACGTGATTCAAAAGGTGTGTACCGTGTTGATACGGCAGATAAAGTCAGCCAGATGATATCACGTTTTCTTTTTGAAAATGATTTTGAAAGCTATACAAAAGATATTAAAAACTATTTATAAGCTGTAAAGCTGACATGGGAATATATACTATTGAAGGTTGGTATTAAACCGGTAGGTTTTTTTTACACCGATGCGGAAAAAAACCGAGACACTGGACAGTATCCGATGCGGACGGAATTATTTGCCTTGAAAAGGAATTTGCTAAAGCTGCCATGGATATAAAAGCCGGTCAAAATATGACTGCCCAAGCTACAGTGAGACCAAAAAAATAGAATGATGAAGCAAATTTATATTCCGGATACCCTATAAATTTTATTTTTGTGGAGAAGTTACTGCGGATTTTTACGGATAAAAGATATTATGGTCGTGAAAAATTATTATAATGTATTAAATGTTAACAAAGACGCGGATGAACAGGAAATAAAAAAAGCGTACCGAAAACTTGCACGTGAATTTCATCCTGATATTAACACAGATAAAAATGCGGAAGAAAAATTCAAGCAAATCAGTGAAGCATATGCTGTGCTAAGTGACAACGAAAAACGGATGCAGTATAATTTCATGGGAGATGTTAATTTTTCATCGGGAAGTCACCCCAATTATGGTTTCAGGGGTATGCCCGGGAGATCGTTTTGCAAGGGAAGAATGGGGATGGGGCAAAGGTGTGGCATGGGCAGATTCAACCCGAGGCGTTTTAACTCATCAAGTAGAGAGCCGCAAATAGAAAAGGACAAGTATGTTTTTAATCTTTCGTTGTCCTTTGCTGAAGCGGTAAAAGGCATTGAAAAGGACATCTTTTTAAACCGTGGAAAATCTAAAGAGCGATACAAGGCTATTATACCCTCGGGAACAAAAGACGGTGATTTAATAGAAATAACATCGGAGAATTTAAACACGAGCAATGGCAATTATTTTTTACGGATAACCATTACTGAATGATGAACAATTCCGGAAAAGGGTATATTCATATATACACCGGCAATGGTAAAGGTAAAACGACTGCGGCATTGGGGCTTGCTGTAAGAGCGGCTGGCCATGGAATGAAAACGTACATGGGGCAGTTCATGAAAGGGCAGTGGTATGGCGAACTATCGTCACTTAAAGACCATCCATGCATCACTATTGAACAATATGGTGATTCAACGTGTATTCGCAGAGAAGACGTAACGCCAAAGCACATAGATGAAGCTGTAAATGGGCTTGGCAAGGCGGAGCGCGCTATGCGTTCGGGGAGATATGACATTCTGATTCTTGATGAGATTCACGTGGCTATCTGGTTTGGCTTGCTTACTGAGGCGGATGTGCTTCAATTTTTAAACCATCGGGTTGAAACAATGGAAATCATATTAACTGGTCGCAATGCAACTGGTAAGTTAATAGAAGCGGCTGACCTTGTGAGTGACATCAAAGAAGTGAAACACTACTATCGCCAAGGATTATTGGCGAGGAATGGAATTGAACGGTAAAAGAAAGAAATCAAGGGCCGCAAGATTGTTGTAACATCAACTATATCCGCAAATGGAGAAATATGTGCCCGTGGAGAAGTCGTGGCTGTTCAAATGCCGGAGACGATGAAACCTCGGAACGGAAAAATTTAACTGTTAAGATGGTATTAAAAATAGAACAGGAAAAGAAATTAAATTTAAAATCAAAAAATTTGCTGGAGGCAATTAAATTATGTGAGTTACAAGTTTGTATGAAAACAGTAAAAAACCTGTTATCTCGTTGGAATTTTTCCCACCGAGAAATGAAAAGGCTGCAGAAACATTCGGGACACTTATTGATAATCTGTCGGAATTAAATCCTGATTATATGTCGGTAACTTTCGGCGCCGGCGGATCAACCAGAGATGGATCCTATCTAACCGTCAAACAGGTTATGGTTGATAAAAATTTGCCGACTGTTGCGTATATTGCCGGATACGGGCTAGGACCGGATGAAATTACAGACGTTCTTGATAAGTATAAAAAATTGGGGGTTGAAACAATTTTTGTTATTCGCGGGGACAAACCCCGGGGCGATGATTTTACTCCTCATCCTGACAATTTTTCCTATGCTTCGGATATGATTGCGTTTATTAAAGAACGTTATGATTTTACCCTTGGATGCGCCGGATATCCTGAAGGTCACGTTGAAGCCGAAAGCCTTGAGAAAGACATAGAATATCTAAAGCTTAAAGTTGATAATGGAGCAGAATATGTTGTTGCTCAGTATTTTTATGATAATATATACTTTTTTGAGTATGTTGCAAAATGCAGAGCGATTGGGATTAATGTGCCGATAATTCCGGGTATCATGCCGGTGTATACTGTGAAAATGACTAACATGCTGTCTAAAGTTTGTGGATCTGCAATCACCGATGCATTGCAAAGCAAGCTTGATGCCGTGGATGGGGACGATAAGGAAGCGGTCTTAAATTTGGGGATTGATTTCGCTGTCGAGCAATGCAGGGAGCTGCTAAAAGAAGGTGTTGCAGGACTTCATTTTTATACCATGGACCGCAGTAAATCAACAACTGAAATCATTAATCGTTTGAAGCAGGAAAATTTCCTGTAAATTTTATATGGTAAGGGTACATAATTATTCTCCTTTAATCGAGATAACTTATTTATGAAAACCAGCTATGAATGCATACCGTGGTTTATCCGTCAGGCACTTGAAGCTGCCAAGTTTGCAACTTCAGATAACAACATCATAGAATCAGTTCAATAGAAAGGAAATTTAATGGAGAAAAAGCATAAAAAATGGTTATGGGGATCTGTTCTAGTTCTGGTACTGGTTCTCGGGACGGTTTTAACCATTTTATTTTGGCCTGAACAGAACATGGAGACGAAAGCAGAAGTAAAGATTGCGGTAGTTAATGGCGTTGAAATCACCCGGGAATCATTTAATCTTGAACTAAAACCATTATTGGTGGAGATTTCAGAACAAGAAAACAAGCCAACGGATTCCCAGATGCTGAATATCAAAAAAAATGTTCTTGAAAAAATGATTGTCAATGAACTTCTCTATCAAGAGAGCATGAAAGATGGCATTAATGTTGATGACGGTACTGTCAATGATCGTGTAAATCAGCTTAAAAAACAATATTCAAAAGAAGCAGGCTTTAAAAAGGAATTGTCCAGACTTGGGATGTCTGAAGAAGATTTGAAACTTCAGGTTAGAAAGGAAATGACGATTCAGCAATACGTATACAAAAAGTTTGTTGAAAATATGACGGTTACGAATAAAGAGCTTTCAGATTATTATAATAAGTATGGAAAGGAACGGATCAGGCAGAATCTAAAACAGGCAAAAGCGCAAAAGGAACTGAACGCGTATGTTGAAAAATTAAAAGCAGGCGCGGCGATTACATCATTCCTTAAGATTGAAAAATGATGGCTTCGTTAAAAGTCCAATTTCTGCGTTGCGCTGCATTCCTCGTCACTGCGGCGTATTATAATATACGCCTCATTCCTCGGAATTTGCGTGTTTGTTGGAGCAAAGCGGAAATCCCGCCATAAGCGGGAAACTTGAACTTTTTACTTTGCCATCATGAATTTATCTTTTTACGAGGTCCTCAAAATTATTCCCTGGATTTCACCTAATGAGCGGAATTCAGGTAATATGTGGGATATCCGGTAGATAAGGGGATACATTTTTATGTTGACAAAGAGAAGGGTTATCCTCTACCAAGAATATTAATTTGTGCCCATCTATTAATTCAATTTCAAAAGATAGGGCACCTAAAGATGTTTCCAATTCAGAAATAAGCAATTTTTCGCAAAGTCAAGGAAACCAAGGAATTGCGCGGAGATGTACTTTGGGTACATCGCACAAGCTATTCCGCAGATTTATCCGCCTCAGGCGGGTTGACGTAGAGATTGCGGGAAATGGCTATTTATGGATGGAAACTACTTGATTTTCTTTTGTTGCATTCGCTAAGTATAACCGTTTCTACTTGAAAAGGATTGAGACGAGATTGCCGTTTTAGTCCAGCTGATGGAGGGATATATGGAGCTTAAAGAAAAGTTTGAAGCAGGTGATTTTGCGATTTTAGCTGAGATGGAACCGCCCAAAGGCGTGGATATCTCACCCATGCTAGAGAACGCTAAAAAAGTAAAGGGAATGGTTGATGCTTTTGTTGTGCCGGAAATGAGCAATGCGGTCATGCGGCTTAGCGCTCTTGGCGGCTCCATGATCCTTCAAGCCAATGGTTTTCAGACTGTTATGCAGGTCTGCTGTCGTGATCGAAACAGACTCGCGCTTCAGGCTGACCTCCTTGCCGCTTATGCGTGCGGCATTAAGAATATTATGGCTGTTTCAGGTGAAGACCCGAGTTTTGGTGATCACCATAAGGCAAAAGCGGTGTACGATATTGATCTTTTGGAGATGTTAAAAGCTGTTCAGAAACTTCAAACAGGTACGGATATGGCTGGAGTTGATCTGCTGGGCACTCCCAGCTTTTTGGTTGGCTCTACAGCAAACGCGGGTGCCAAAGACCAGGGGCTTGAGCTTGAAATCGAAGAAATGAACAAAAAGATCGATGAGGGCACAACCTTTTTTATTACCCCTCCGCTATTTGATATTTCTTCTATTGAGCCGTTTATGAAACGGGTGGATAGAAGCAAGACGATTATCATTCCCACTGTATTACTCCTTAAATCAGTCGGTATGGCCAGATATATTGACCGTAATCTGGACAACGTACATCTTCCCGGTACGATTATTGAACGGATCATGAAATCCCCGGACAAGGCTAGGGAATGCGTGAGCATTGCAAATGAGATAGTTTCAGCTTTAAAGCAAGAGGGATTTAATGGGGTTCTGCTTTCCACCATCGGCTGGGAGAAAAGACTTCCGGATATCCTCAAAGGGATTTGATATTATAAGCCATTTTTAATCTATTATATAAGTTGGTTAGGGGTAATCTCCCTCTTTACCCGTTGATCCATTTTTGATTCTTTTCACAATTTTTATT
>JAFDFT010000634.1 GCA_019309685.1 Deltaproteobacteria bacterium | reverse complement strand
GTAGATCGCCCGAAATCGAAATATTTATAACCGTTATTGCAAGCGTATTCGAGCATCGTCCAGTAAAGGAGCATATTCGGGCTAACGCGGCTATACTGCCTGAGGGCTGAAGCCCATGGATGTTCGAGAGTGGCATCGAAAGCAATAATGATACTGCAGGCAACAGGCTCGCTACCTTTATACACTAAAACAATCCTTGCCTTTTGGGAAAACTCTTCGAGTACATGTTTTATTAACTTTTTCGAATGAAGGGGAGATCCAAGATCTCTCATATTTATAGAAAAGACTTTGTAGAAGTCGTCTAACAGTTCAAGGCCGCCGACTTTGGATTTAAGGCCTTCTTTTATGGTTTTTTTTATCTGTCTCCGCAGTTTGGATTTGAAAGACTTCATTAATGTTTCTGAAGTTTCGGGAAGAGCGAGGAGCATGCGAACTTTATGCGAACGCGTTGCGTAGCTGATAGTTGATCGCTCAGGGGCTGCTCCGCAGCCCAGGTCATAGCTCTTCGCTGATAGTTCATAGTCTATTCCGGACTCTTCTTTTGAGCTGTGAGTCCTCCACAAATACGGCGGATCTTCGACTATGAGCTGTGAGCTATCCCCTAACCACGTGAGTGGTTGGATGTGGCGAAGTTCAATGGTGTTTGACCCTAGTTTATGGCCAAGTTTAACTGCTTCAGATAAAAGAGCTTTCTCCGTTTCTTCATCACCTGCAAGGATGCCACCAATATCGAAGAATGGAACTGATATTAGGCTGTTGCCGAAAATGAAATGTTTGAGGTGCACAAGTGGTAGAATCCCGACAACATTGGCGGTATTTAGCTCATAGTTGATAGCTAAATTGGATCTTTCCTCTGAGCCGTGAGCTATGAGCTGTGAGCTATCATCTGTGAACTGTGAGCTATTTACAGCCATAAGGTAATATGTTTTGTGACCGTATGTTTTTTCGATAATGTTTTTCCAGGCGGACAGATGATACAGTGTTGCCTTGGGATGTGCATCGACGTAAGTATCCCATGCATCTGTTTGGGCTTGAGTGATTTTATTTATTTTAATGGTCATTATTAATTAGCCACGGAGTCACACGAACATTTGTTCGCGCGACCCTCTCGGACAAATAGGGTCATCCGGGCGGCCCCTGTTAAATAGTTTTTAATTTCACTGAGCCCCAATATGCGGCATCTACGCCCCAGTTAAACAAAAAAAAATAGGTGGGTTTTACGGGGGAAACTTCGCTTCGTCAGGCAGAGTAGGCAATCGCTTTCGGCGAAAAAAAATTGTTAGAAATGATAAAAATAGAAATTATCCTGAAAATCTATGTTCATCTGTGTCCAAATTTCATTTCTTTTGTAAACATCCCTAATAGTTTAAATACCCACAACCCAAAAAGAATACCAAGAAGATCAAGGCCTATATCCATAAAAGAAGCTGTGCGACCTGGGACAAAGACTTGATGGATTTCATCGGCAAAAGCGAAAAGGACCAGACCCGATAAGATTAAAAAAAAGACAATAATGTTGTTTTTTGATTCTGTCCCTGCAAAAGATTTTAGCCACAGGAAAGTAAGCAATGCGTAAGCAGGGATGTGGGCGAGATTGGAAATGATCTGTTCACTTAAAGATCCATTTCCCCAAAGAGTCTTATTCGGAATGGATGACATGCAGATTATTAATAAGGTGCTGAATATTGCAAGGGAGCTGAATATTGCAAGGGACAGGTATTTGTGATTCATTTTTTTAGGCGATTTATACAGCTCCGCCTTCCGGATTACATGCATAGATGCAATGAAACTAGATGAAATTACTATGTTTTTTAAGCAAAAACTTCAATTTTCACGAAAAGAAGAAATTAGGCTTTGAAGGGTTGTTATAAGCAATTGATGTGCCAAAGAGAATGTTTTTAAAGTTAAAATGCTGGATTTAATTTTTGTTAAATTATCAAGAGGTTATTTGATAGTTTTCTGTCGGCAATCACATAAATGAAAGGGGCATTTCTGGGATGTGGTTAGAATGGGAAGGTTATTACACAATGGCAGGGAAATATAGGTAATTTATTGCACATTTTATGAAATAAATTACCCATTGCGAATATTAACCACAGACCCACACGGACAGGCTGTGAAATGCCTGGCGCATTTCCCATCAGGAATTTTTCGCTCGGATGACCCATCTTCGCCAAGGCTACGCCGCGGCAAGCCCTGTCCGAACGAAAACTGCATAGCTTCGCGAAGTTTTTACTGCCCAAAGGGCGTACACCCTTTGGGCATATCATTTACCGCTGGGTTTTAATCAATTGGAAGGCGAATTCAGTTTGTTGTTAGCAAGGTTTTGGTGGATTTTATAAAGATTGTTGGTGTTTCCCATATTTGCCGGGATTTGCTGCTTGCCCAGTACTTATGGGTTCTTCTCGGATTATAAAAGAGTGTATTAGAAATTTCACTGAGTATTGAGCTGTTATCAAAAGATTGTTTTTCGGCCGGTATATTCTTACCAAGGTTTTTGTGGATTTTATAAAGATCGTTGGTGTTTCCCATATTCGCTTTTACCCACTCGGGGTTACGGCCGTATTTGTCAGCCAGAGCGGCAATTGCAGCTTCAAGTGTATTATGCCAGGATGTACTGCTTACCCAATATTTGTGTTTTCTCCTTGGATTGTAAAAAAGCAGGCCATCTGATTTTTCACTACCCTGATTTTGTAAGGTCAGTGTTGGAGCCACACCGGCAGGTTTTTTTATCACAGGAGCCCGATGTTCGCTTTGCGGCTTTTTCCACTCGATTTCTTTCTTTTTAACTTCTTTTTCTTTAACTGTGCCTGCGGCAGCATTAGGTGGTGTGGGCGGGTTAAGGCTCTTTTGTGACGGCTCTTTTTCTTTTGTCTCTCCTTCTTCTATTCGATCTATTATTTTCTTGGAATAGGTAATGATTATACTTTCAGAGCCATCAAGATAAAACTTAATTAAACCATTTTCCTCCCAGGCTTTTTTTGTTATTATTTTTGTTCCATCCTTTAAAAAGATTGTATCTCCGCCAGCAGCTAAGGGAAATAATGCTAATAAAAGGAATGTAAGAAATATTTTTTTCATGGGAGCCGGTTTCAAACCTTCGCATTTAGGCGAAAAGCTTTAGCGAATATGATGCTGGTAGTGGGTACATATTCACTGCCCACTCGCTTCCCTCGTTCGAGACGCAAAGCGCGCAGAAAAGAAATTCTTATGGAGAATCGGGAGATGCCGATTCTCCATAAATAGCTCAGGCCTTCGGCCATAAATTCCTGTGAAAGTGGGATTGATGGTTTTTGTTTACCGTCTTCTCCCGACAAACAAAAACATGTTCCTCTGTGACTCTGTGGTGAAAGAAGAGAACT
>JAFDFT010000191.1 GCA_019309685.1 Deltaproteobacteria bacterium | reverse complement strand
ATACCCGAACCATAGTATTTTATGAGTCTCCTAAACGGATAATTAAATTTATGGAAGAAATTGTCACTATTTTGGGAAACAGATATGGTGTTTTAGCCAGAGAAATGACAAAAGTACACGAGGAATTTATAAGGGGTCCAATAACAGAGATTATTGAATGCTTGAAACAAAGATCAACGGTCAAAGGAGAGATTACACTTCTGGTAACCGGAAAAGAAGAAGAAGACGTTTCTATGGAACTTGTCAGGAGTGAAATAGAAAGAAGATTGGAAATCGAAGAGAGCGGCATATCAGATATTTCCAAACATATCGCAGAAAAATATGGGATCAGCAGAAGTAAAGTGTATGAAACAGCCCTAAAACTGAAAGAAAAGCGGTAGCTTGAAATAGAAATTGGACAAAAAGTGCGGTTTTGCAAAGGTCTCGCTCAGTATGCAGCCAACTGTACGAGGGTATCATAAATTTGACCAAACTGGATGTTGACGCGGATATTTCTCAGAAGGAATGATTGAATGCATCGTTTTGATTCTATTTTCTCCCCAAAGTCCATTGTAATTATCGGAGCCTCCAGCATACCGGGTACGCCCGGGTACGAGATTTTGAATAACATTAAAGAAGGCGGTTACTGCGGGAAACTGTATCCTGTAAACCAAAAAGCAAAATCCATATCAGGAATTCAATCGATTCGAACTGTTGAAGATATGCCAGTTAATGTGGACTTTGCGGTCGTCGTTTGCCCTGACAATCCATGCTTAAAAGCCGTAGAGACAGCCATCAAAAAAAACATTAAAGGCATTACAATTATTTCTTCTGGGGTTCATAAGGGTATAAGCAAAAGGATTGAGATTGAAAACAAAATCATTTCAATGTGCAAAGAAGAGGGTGTTCGTATTGTCGGGCCGGGGTGTTTGGGCGTCATCAATCCCCTTTCTTCTGTTCGGTTAAATGCAAGTTTGTACAAATACATGCCAGCCTCAGGGGGTATATCTTTTATCTGCCAAAGCGATGCATTATGCACGGCTGTGCTTGATTTTGCGAAGGAAAACAATTTTGGATTTTCCAAATTTATATCCGTGGGAGATAAATCGGATGTAGATGAAGTTGATCTATTGTACTATCTTCATCAGGATCCGGACACTGATGTTATCATGATTTATTTGGAAGAATTGATAAAAGGGCCAGAGTTTATTAATGCCGTCCAAAAAATTACTTCCGAAAAGAAATCTACGCCAGTTCTGGCGATAAAATCGGGTGCCGCAAGTCCGGAGATAATGGCTGTTATGTCTCATGCAAAGGCGCTGATGGGTTCCGTATCCATCTATGATGTTGTTTTCCAGCAGGCTGGAATCATTCAAGCGGGTTCCATTGAGGAGCTTTTTGATTGTGCAGGCGCATTTACGCATCGGAATAAAAAAAAGAAGCCAACTGCAAGACGAAAGGTGCCAAATGGCAACAGGGTAGCAGTTATTACAAATGCCAAAGGCCCTGGCAGTATGGCCACAGACTTAACGGTATCATCCGGTCTTAAACTCGCAGAGTTCAAAATAAAGACCGTTAAGTCTTTTGCTAAGACCCTGTGTAATACGGCAGGTGTTCATAACCCGGTAAATGTTAGCGGAGACCTTTCCCTGGAATGTTATACTAAAGCACTTGGAGAAGTCCTTGAGGATGAAGGAGTAGATATTGCCCTTCTTATTTTCACACCCAGATCCATTTCAAACTCCGTTGAGACGGCAAAAATAATCGTTCGGGCTGCTAAAAATTCATCCAAACCCATTTTTTGCTGTTTTATGGGTATTGTTGATATCTCGTCCGGAGTAAAATATTTGCATGATAACGGCATCCCTGTTTTTCGATTCCCCGAAAACGCTATACGGGCGCTTGGCGCATTATGTAAATACGCAAACTGGGTTAACCGGCAATATCTTTCAGAATTTTCTTTTAAACATGAAAAAGAAAAGGCTGAACATATTATCAAAAATTGTATTGAAACAGGCAGCACTATTTTAGGTGAGCTGGATGGCGCTGAATTATTAAAATGCTATGGGTTTAACGCCTTGTCAGGCAATATCGCTCAAAGCGAAGATGAAGCCATTGATATCGCGGAAAAAATTAAATACCCTGTTGCTATGAAAATTGCGTCCGCACACATCCTGCATAAATTTGACGCGGGCGGTGTGGTACTTGAACTTGAAAATCAGGATCATGTGAAAAGCGCTTATAAAGATATTATTGAAAAGGCAAAGATCTATAACCCTGAAGCAGTTATAGACGGGGTGTTGATACAGAAAATGGCGCAGCCTGGTGGTGAAGTCATCCTGGGGATGAACCGGTATCCTGTTTTTGGCCCGCTGCTGATGTTTGGCCTTGGTGGAATTTTTGTAGAAGTTTTTCAAGATGTTATTTTCCGTTTCGCACCTGTGGGAAGAAACGAAGCTCGCAGAATGATTCAAGGGATCAGGGGGTATAAAATATTTAAAGGGTTTAGAGGACGGCCGAAGTCAGATATTGCTGTTCTGGAAGAGTCCATTGTAAGTCTTTCTGATATGGTTATGAATCATCCTGAAATAAACGAACTGAATATAAACCCTCTTTTGGTCCATGAAGAAGGAAATGGTGCCACGGTCGCGGATTGCAGAATCGTATTAAAGCCGCCTTATGATTCAGGAAGATAATGTCTGAATTTTGCACGAATTGGAGGCTTTCATATGCCCCGCAAGCGGGATTTCGCTTGTGCTCAACAAGCTGCATCTAAGGGTGAAGCCATAATGAACTATTGCGAATCCTTAGTAACGCCGCATATGGGAGCTTCCGGTTTGCCCATCGGGTGAAAATTGATGAGAAAATAGATAAATAATCCTTTTTTACCATATGGGTAAAATGCTACCGGGGCTATAATGATTAATTGTTAAAAAAGATTCTCACCAATTTTCATGCAAGATTCAGGTAATATAATTACACTCTACCCGGTTGTCCTTGCGGTCCCTGATGAAGGAAGGTCTCTTTCAGGACGGGATAGAGTTGCTTATCTTAGCAGATACGCAAGGCGTGCGCTTGAAATATCAGCAAAAAAGAGCGGGGTAAAAGTAACGTCATTTTTAAAAGATAGTGACGGTATCCCTCAGCCTGTTGATGGAAATTACTGGTCGATTACACATAAACCGGAATATGTCGGCGCAGTTTTAGCTCCAAAAAAGATAGGTATTGATATTGAGAAATTCAGGACATTTTCAAAAGGACTTTTTAAAAAAACCGCAGATGAATCAGAATGGCGCTTAGAAGATGAGGACCCAGATACCCTTTTTTTCAGATACTGGACATCAAAAGAAGCAATATTGAAGGCTGCCGGGACAGGAGTAAAGGATCTTTTAAGGTGCAGGATTGTGAAAATCATAAGCGAGACAAAGCTTATTGCTAACTATATGGATAAAGACTGGATGATCGATCATCTGTTCTTTAACGGTCATATCGCATCTGTTGTTGAAAATTCATGTAGAGTCAGTTGGAGCCTATTAAAAGATTAGAAACCTTTATAAAACGCCATCTTTTGTCCAATTTCTGCGTCCCCGCTAGCGGGATCTTCGACAGGCTCAATGTATTGGATGCTTGCCCCGTAGGTCAAAAGATCGTACGGGGCGGTTAAAATTATTGCCTTTCTTGAACTTGAACAAAATTTAGCATTTTCTAAAGGTCTTAATATTTAAAAAGAGAATGGAATTGGCTCTTTTTTATATGAGATATAGAATCTTAGGTGGTTTTGAAGTAATATGAATAGAGCTTGGCCGAATAAGTTGGTTTGAAAATTATACTGAGGCATCTGAAAGGAGAATGAATATGCACGTTACATTTTTAGGAGCGGTACGGGAAGTTACCGGATCAATGCATCTGATTACAACTCAATCTGATCAGATATTGCTGGATTGCGGGATGTTTCAAGGAAGAAGAAAGGAAAGCAATAAGAAGAACAGAAAATTGCAAATTAACCCGAAAAAAATAACAAATATTATTTTATCCCACGCTCATATTGATCATTCTGGAAGGATTCCAATGTTAACGAAGAAAAATTTTAGCGGACGTGTAATCTGTTCCCGGGCAACCGCAGCGGCTTGCGAATATCTTTTGCTGGATTCCGCCCATATCCAGGAGTCAGATGCCAATTATTTGAATTATAAAACAGTCCGGTCCTGCCTGGCGGAAATGAAGGAATCAAAAAGGAAACGGAAACTTAAAAAACATAATGTCAGCGATATTAAAAAGAAGATGAAATCAAATAAGAATAAACTCAATACAGAAGAGATCAACAGGCTTCTTGAAAAGTTTCGTTTGACAGGTATTCAGCCGCTTTATTCCATTTCGGATGCGGAGCAGTCGTTGGCCAGTTTCTCCGGTTTTCCGTATCGGCATTCCACAGTTGTTGGGAAAAAAGCAACATGCCGGTTTTATGAAGCGGGCCATATTCTTGGCTCAGCTGTTTCAATAGTCAAAATACAGGAAAACGGCCGTCAGATAAATATCTGTTATACAGGCGATATCGGTAGGTTCAGCAAACCGATCATCAAAGATCCTGTCCATAAGTTTGAAGAAGAAGACAGAGATATCGATTTGATGATAATGGAGAGCACCTATGGAAATCGGGTTCATGGGCCGATGAAGGATTTGAAGCCCAGATTGAAAACCATAATCACCGATGCTGTTGACCGCCAGGGAGCCATTATTATTCCTGCTTTTGCGTACGGCCGAACTCAGGAATTGTTATATGTGATTCATGAGCTTTACAGAGAAAAGGAGGTGCCATGTATCCCTGTTTATGTGGATAGCCCTCTAGCGACAAAAATAACCAGGGTCTTCGGAGAGCATCCTGAGGTTTACGACAAAGAAACACACGAAGATTTTCTTGAAAAAGGTGTTAATCCATTTTCATTTGACCAACTGCATTTTACTCAATCGGTAGAAGAATCGATTGCCTTAAACAAGGAAGAAAAACCGCATATTGTGATCGCGGGTTCAGGTATGTGCGAAGGGGGAAGGGTGCTCCATCATTTACGTTATAAAATTCATAATCCTAAACATACGATTCTAATTGTTGGATACATGGCCTCAAACACACTTGGAAGGCGAATCCTTGAAAGCGGTTTGGAATATGAGGCGTCCGGCAGAAGCGGTTCTCCGCCAATATTAAAATTTTTTAATAAGGAATATCCCCTGAAAGCACGGGTGATTAAACTAGACGGATTCAGCGCTCATGGAGATAAAAATGAAATGCTTCGATTCCTCAAAGAGTCGAATCTAAGGGTTAAGAAGATTGCGGTTGTTCATGGTGAAGAGGACCAGAGCCTTTCATTTTCGGATTTTTTGAGTAATGAAGGATATTCCGCTTTTGTTCCAAAGCTGAGGGAAAGAATTAAAGTATAAATGGAATCATAAAAAAAGGGCGGTTTATTAACCGCCCC
>JAFDFT010000633.1 GCA_019309685.1 Deltaproteobacteria bacterium | reverse complement strand
ACTTATGCTTTCAAAACTTTGATCAAGAGCTGGATGATTTTCCCGGTCAATATTCTCCACCTATGGGGCGTCTATTTTTGGCTTTATCAGAAAATCAGCCTATAGGCTGTGTTGGCCTACGATCTTTCGAAAAAGGCGTTTGCGAGATGAAGCGGCTATACGTGAGACCGGATTTCAGGGGAAGAAAGGCAGGCAGGCTGTTGGCGGAAGCTACTATCAAAGCAGGCAAAGTCATCGGATATGAGATTATGCGACTTGACACGCTTCCGTCAATGGAAAGTGCAAATGTTTTGTATAAATCATTAGGATTCAGACAGATAGAGCCGTATAGGCACAACCCCATTAAAGGTGCGATCTATATGGAATTGAGTTTAAGATAAGATAATTTGCAAAGATTATAACCACACGCTGGAGTGGGACCGGGATTATACAGCGACTTTTTTAGTCAATCTTAACAAGCGATCAGCGGTGCCTTTAAACTACTTTTTTTACAAAAAATCGCCCGGCCCCTCAACTCCGCGTTATGCAAAAAAAAGGAATACAAAATGATTGATGAAATTTTTAAGATTTCAAAAGATGTTCGCTATGTTGCTATTTATCGAGATGGCAAATTAGAAACTCAAACAAAAGACAACACAGAAGGTGCAAGCAGTTCTGAATCTGATAAATACGAAGAATTGATAGCAAACCCTGTAATGCTAAAGGCAGCGTCACAGCGGGGTAACATTGATTGCGGTGGTTTAGATTTTCTCTTAGTCAGATACGGAAACTTTTTTCAATTCATACTTCCAGTTTCATGGGGGCATGTCTCAGTGTGTATTGACAAGGATGCTGAACCAATTGCTATTGGATATAAAGTCAAAGAACTCTTTGAAAATGAACCAAAGATTGCATAACAAAACTTTTGCAGCGGAACGTTATACCCGAAGTCATTTAGAAAAGGGAGGCGAAATGAAGGCTAAAGGCATCCCAGATGATGTCAAACAGAAGACTAAATACATCATCGAGGAATTCAATCGTAAGACCTTACGGAAACATAATTGCTTCTATCAAGCTCGATTCAAAGGAAAATTTCTCTATCTTGATCGGTCCGATTATGGCAACATTGGCCCCATATGCCGCCTGACCTACACAGGCAATATGGGCAAATGGGAGTTCGCCATATTTAAATGGAGCAGCGAAAAATATGATCCGGGAGAGTGGTTCTTTCCTGGCAGTCAATACGTAGATGGTTCAATCGAAGGTGCAATGAAAGCTGGACTTGATGCATACCCGGTATAACCACCGCCTGGAGCAGACGGCAGGAAAATAGCGGTTTTACGTGTACACCTTATAAGCTCGTTCTGCTTTGGACTGCTGCTCAGACGGATCGTTATGCACCCTTTTAACCTTGCCACTTTTTATGTTTACCCAGACAATCCCTTGACAACGATATCAATATTGATACTATATAGACATGGCTAAAATTGAAGATATACTGTTGCAGATGAAGCGGAATCCCAAAGGGATTCGATACAATGATTTGTGCAAAGTATGCGATTATTATTTTGGAAAGGTTCGTCAAACAAGTAGCAGCCATCGGATATATAAGACGCCATGGAAAGGTGATCCAAGAATAAATATACAAAATTATAAAGGACCAGCCAAAGCTTACCAAGTAAAACAGGTACTTATGGCTATACAGAAATTGGAGGACGATCATGTCTCTTAAAAATGACCGTTATACATATCGAGTAACCTGGTCGGAAGATGATAACGAATATGTTGGATTGTGCGCAGAATTTCCAAGCTTGAGCTGGTTAGCTAAAACGCCAGAAGGGGCTTTGAAAGGTATACGGAAGGTTGTGGCAGATATTGTCAAAGATATGCAGAATACTGGTGAAATCGTACCCAACCCTATTGCAGGGAAACATTATAGCGGCAAATTTATGGTGCGGATTCCACCTGAAGTTCACCGAAAATTAGCTATTCAGGCAGCGGAGTTTGGTGTCAGCTTGAATCGGCTTGCCAGCTCAAAGCTTAGTCAGTGATCCATTCCAGTGCATAACAAAGGCATGAAGATGGACGGGCTATATCCAGCGGTTTTGATGAATCTCGGTTGAAGTTCACTTAAGCGCCTTGTACATCTTACGACGGTTGTATCCGCCCGCCACTTATGCCTGGCGTTATGTGTCTTACATCTACAACACAATCTACAATTCAAACAAGGGGCTCTTGGCCAAAAAATTGAAAGGATAAAGCAGAAATAATTGATGAAAACTGTATTGAACAAAGACAAGCTGAATAATCTTACCAATGAGATATGGAAATCGGCGGAACGGCTGCGGGGCAAATTCAAGGCCTATGAGTATCAAAGTGTTATTTTGCCGATCATTGTTATTCGACGGTTGGAGTGTGTGTTGATCTCATGGCGGGAAAACCAGGCAACTGAAATTCTGAAAAAACGCCCGGACATAAAAGAAGAAGCCCTTGCAACCCTGGTTAAAAAGCTTGAGCTGAACCCGAAGCAATCACCATTCTCCAATAAGACCAACTGGACGCTTGCAGCTATCTGCAAGGAAGACCCGACCTTGATGGAGAAGAATTTTCGTGACTATATCAACGGTTTTTCCGAGAATATTCAGGATATTATTGACCATTTTGATTATCGGGCCGTTATTAGCCGCATGGTAAGAAATGCCCGGCTCGCCCCGATTTTACGGCAGTA
>JAFDFT010000190.1 GCA_019309685.1 Deltaproteobacteria bacterium | reverse complement strand
ACGTAATAAGTATCGGGTCGCTTAGGCTCAAAGATTAGTACTACAGTAAACTTACGAAGCATTTAAGCATCTCCTTCATCTGATTGAACATTATCTTCTCGACCCGGCTGGCTGGCAGCATTTTCTTCAGAAGAATTCGGAGGCTCTGTTTGCTGTTGAATATTTTCCATTGGTTTATTTAGTTCTAAAACAACTTCTTCTGACTGCGTATTTTCTTCATCTTCATCCTTGTCAAGTTGAGATTCCTGCTCAGGGACAGCATCTGACGGTTGTGTTTCCATTTCGGGATCAGCGTCTTCTGATAAAGATGCACGGAGTTCTTCAATCTCTTTTGGTGTTGGAAGGTCTCTTAGATTCTTCAAATCAAATACTTCAAGAAATTGTTTGGTAGTTCCATAAATCAACGGTCGACCGGGGATCTCCTTTCTTCCCAGAACGCGAATAAGTTTTCTTTCAAGCAGTATGCGGATGACACCCCCGCAGTCCACACCCCTGATATGTTCCACATCGCTTCTGATAATAGGCTGCTTATATGCAATGATGGCAAGGGTTTCCAAAGCCGCTTTGCTTAAACGGGATGCTTTTGGCTGAATGAACCGCTTGACCCATTGATTGTATTCAGGACGGGTACGGAACTGGAATCCGCCAGCGACCTCATGAAGCAAAAACGCACCACTACGTTTTTCGTAGTCTTCGGCAAGTTCTATTAAAGCATTTCTGATCTCCTTGGGGTCTTCAATTTCCAATACATTCTTAATGTTTCCGATCGTCAGGGGATCTTCTGAAACAAAAAGCAAGCTTTCAACAATATTTTTTATATCTTCCATTATATATATATGAGCCTTATAATTCCTGTTTGAACATGCTGAACCATTCGGATAAGACAGAGTTTTACCATTTCAAGAATCGCGAGAAATGTAACGATGATATCACTTTTCAGGGAATTTAAAGGAAAAAGCTCATTGAATGTAATAGATTCCTTTTTTTCAAAAAGGTCAACAAGCTCAGAGATTCTGTCTTTTACCGAGATACGGTCAACCGTAAGATCGACTCTATGGTCCGGAGATAGATTATCCAGTATTTTTTGGAATGCGTCAATTAGTTCAAACAGTCCGATTTTAATAATTTCATCACTATCGTCTATAAGCAAGTCTTTATTTTTAGGAGTTCGAACAAACGTATCACGCCCCAAAAGACTCCTTTCGGATAATTGTTCGGCAGCGGATTTTAGCTGAAGGTATTCCATCAAGGGTCTTGCTATTTCAAGACGGGGATCTTCCGCATCTTCATCATCTTCAATTTCATG
Source organism: Deltaproteobacteria bacterium (assembly GCA_019309685.1). Lineage (GTDB taxonomy): Bacteria > Desulfobacterota > Desulfobacteria > Desulfobacterales > JAABPS01 > JAABPS01. The sequence continues at coordinate 4,182 of JAFDFT010000190.1, read as the reverse complement.
AACCGGAAGCATCATCTTTGATTTGATCTGCATGAGTGTGGATGCCATGACCACAAAATCCCCAGCATACTCCAGATCCATTGTTTTTAGCCATTCAAGGTACTTAATATACTGATCTGTTATTAACGCAATCGGGATATCATAGATATCTACTTCATGCTTTTTAATCAGATAGACAAGCAGGTCCATTGGACCTTCGAAGATATTTTCTATTTGTACTTTGTAGTTTTCTTCCAATGCACGTATCTCAATAATTAAGTTTAATCGCTTGTCTAACTTCAGCCATGGTTTGCGATGCCACAGCTTTTGCCTTTTCATTACCAGCAGCAATGATCTCATCAACTATTTCAGGCTGTGACGCGTAATATTCTCTTTTTTCTCGAATAGGTTCAAGAAATTTAATGAGGTTTTCTGCCATGATCTTTTTACATTCCACGCATCCGATAAGGGCTTTCCGGCACTGGTCATTTATATCTTTACTTGTATCTTCAGTGCTATACATCTGGTGGAAACTAAATACATTGCAAATTTCAGGATTTCCCGGATCGTTTTTTCTGGCACGATCGGGATCGGTAATCATCATGGATACTTTAGACGAAATATCATCCCGTGTATCGGATAGATAAATGGCGTTGTTATAGCTTTTGCTCATTTTACGGCGGTCAAAACCAAGGATTTTTGGTGTTTGAGTTAATACCGCATCCGGTTCCGGGAAAACATTGCCATACAGGTAATTAAAACGCCGGGCGATTTCTCTGGTGATTTCTACATGGGGAACCTGGTCAACGCCCACGGGAACGCCGTTTGCTTTATACATAATAATATCAGCAGCTTGTAGTACCGGGTACCCCAAAAAGCCGTATGTGGACAGGTCCTTGTTATCCAGTTGTATAATCTGGTCTTTGTATGTGGGGTTTCTTTCAAGCCACGGAACCGGTGTTATCATGGAAAGGATGAGAAACAGTTCGGCATGTTCTTTAATATAGGATTGTATAAAGAGTGTGCTTTTTTCCGGAGAGAGCCCAGCGCTTAGCCAGTCGAGCATCATATTTTTTGTGTGATCAGAAATCGTACTGGGATCTTCATAATCACTGGTTAATGCGTGCCAATCCGCTATAAAATAAAAACAATCATAGGTGTCTTGAATATCAATCCAGTTGGAAAGTGCGCCATGAAGGTTGCCAAGGTGAAGGGGGCCTGTTGGGCGCATGCCGCTCAATATTCGTTTCTTATTAGTCATTTATTTAGGAGCTCCACAGTTCGAAAAAGATATATATTGCTTTATTCCCCATAAAGATTTTCATGAGCATGGGTAGAAAAAAGGAAAGGAATTTACCGAGTACGTTTGTAATAAGCAAGAATATTATGATAATCATGCCAAATCGTTCGATCCGCATGAAGGGTATTCTTAGATGAAGAGGGAGAAACATGGCTAGAATACGGCTGCCGTCCAGCGGCGGTATGGGGATGAGATTAAAAATTGCAAGCACGCAATTGATCAATACGCTAAAGCCTAAGAAAAGAAAAAAAGGCTTATAAAATAAAGTATTAGATAACACGCCAAGATTAAAGAATATTTGAAAGAGAGCGCCGGAAATAAGAGCGCATAAGAGGTTGGCGGCCACACCCGCAGATGATACAGCAATGGTTCCTTTTCGAAAATCGCGAAGATTGGCAAAATTCACAGGAACCGGTTTAGCATATCCAAAAATAACCGGAGACCCAGACAACTTCAATATCAGTGGAATTAAAAAAGATCCAAAAAAGTCTAGATGTTTTATGGGATTTAATGTCAGCCGTCCCGCGAGCATAGCGGTATTATCGCCCATTCGGTAGGCTATATAGCCATGTGCGACTTCATGAATGGTGACCGCAAACAAAAGCGGTACGATCATAATAATCATCTGGAGTATTAGGTCACTGGACATAATTTTCTACAAATACAAGTTCATCATTTCTTGTTTTCAGTTTGCCGTTTAGTTTGGCATCAAAAACCGCTTGAAAAATTTCCCGATAAAGCGGTCCGGGTTTCAGCCCCATATTCTGCAAATCTTTGCCTTTTATCAAAATAGTTACGGGCCTAAGTTTTGTAAAGTAATCAGATATTGCCTTTTTTACTTTTTCCTGCCGGGCAGCTGACATCATATACAGGATTAGCTCGGTTTTAAATACTGACAGTTTTTTAAACAGCAAACTGTTTTTAACAGGTACATTTTTTTCCATCCAGGCAAGGCATTCTTCAGCTTCAAAACGGTCCTTACAAAACAATGACTGTTTACGAGGCGCGAGTTCAAACCGCTGACAAATCTCATTGGATGTTTTTTTATCGCAGCGCCGGATAAGCGCAAGAAAGTAAACGGCCCATTTCATATAAGATTCTTCCAGAAAAAGCAAATCATACCATGACAGCGCTTTTTTTACCGAATTAAACAGCGATATCAACTCCTTATTCAGTGTAATGGACGGGTGGATCACATGAAGGAGGTTGTAGTCATTAAGCCGGATGACAGCAGGCGCGGGATTTTCCTCTTCAAATATCTGGCGAAGTTCAGAAAAGACACGGCGGCCGCTGAGACGTTTAAAAAAATCCATCGTTGTTGCGTTTTCGATGAGGCCTGATGTTAATTTATCAATCATAAAACCAAAACGCTGCTCAAACCGGATGGCACGGAAAACACGGGTAGGATCTTCTACAAAACTTAAATTGTGAAGGACACGTATGGTTCCTCCCTTGATGTCTTTTTGTGCGGAGAAAAAATCTATGAGGGTTCCAAATTTTTTCGGATTGAGCATAATGGCCAGGGAGTTGATGGTAAAATCTCTTCGGAGAAGATCCAGCTTGATAGAGCTCATTTCTACAGTGGGCATGGCTGCGGGAAATTCATAATATTCCATACGTGCAGAGGCAATATCAATTTTAAATCCATCCGAGAAGATAATCACCGCTGTGCCGAATTTTTCATGCGCATGCATCCGTGAACCCGTCAATTCCGAATATTTTTTCGCGAACGCAATGCCGTCTCCTTCGATGACGATATCCAGGTCCTCATTTTCTCTATACAAAAAAAGATCCCGAACAAAACCTCCCACAACATATGCACTGTAATTGAGTTCACTGGCTGTTTTGCCAATATCACTTAAGATATCGCGGATGCGATTGGGAAGTCTTTCTTTCATGAACTTTTCCACGTTTCGTGTCCTTGCAGGGAGCTGTTCTTTTGGAGAATTTAAGAGCCCTGTTGATTTTTTTTGTGATTGGCGGATGAGTACATTTAAAAGATCTGTGCGTGTGACAACGCCCAAAATTTTATTTTTATTGATGACGGGCAAAATACGCTGTTTGCTTTGAATAATTTTATCTTGCATTTCCAAAATGTCAGAATCCGGCTCTACAGAAGACATTTCAGTCATCATGTATTCACGAATTGACACATTGTCCAGCTTATGAAATAGCGCCTTTTCAATGATCTGGCGGGTGATGTAGCCTAACATTTTCCCATTGGCATCAGTAACCAGAAGTGCATTTATATTATAGCGTGTGAGAAGCTTGCTGGCTTCTTTACATGAAATCCCGGATTCCGCAGATATTGGCGGCGAGGACATCAGGTCCCGTGCGGTCTGTTGTTTGGGCTTTATTTTTTGGTTAAGAATTTCAATCAGCTGATGTTCGATTTGTGTCAGCGTTTTTTCACGAATGGTTGCGGCAGCTGCATAGGTATGGCCTCCTCCGCCAATTTCCACTACGATTGCGCCTGTGTCGATCTCGGGGGTTCTGCTTCGCGCTACCACATGAATTTTATTTTCCATTTGAGCGATAGCAAAAACTGCGTCAATATTTTCCATCCGGATCATCTTATGGACCAGAAAAGCAAAATCGCTTACATAATTTTCAGCGGTTACGCTGGTGATAACAATCCTAAGCCCATTAATATCCAAATGGGTTGCCGTTTGAATCATTTCATTTAAAAGTTCAATCTGTTTAGGATTGAGTTCTCTGGACGTGAGGTTGGAGATGATGTTCAAATTAGCACCTTTTGACAGCAAAAAGGCGGAAGCAAGAAAGTCCTTTTCGGTTGTGGATGGAAATGAGAAGGATCCAGTATCTTCATAAATGCCCAGGCACATAATGGTGGCTTCATCCGGTGTTATTTCAACATTCTTATCCTTGAGAATATCCGTTAG